>CAUTTK010000084.1:0-6216 GCA_963541475.1 uncultured Streptococcus sp.
AAAAGAAGCCATCAGGTTAGCATTTAACCTAAACAGCTCCTTGATTATCCTCCAAATAAACGAGCAAAAAAGCCTTTCTTAGTTGATTGGACTTCTTCTTTTGCTTGGTCCAGCTCTAACTTAAGATTTTCTTGATCCTTCATGGCTTGAAGAGTCAATTGTTGCTGCTGATCAAGTTGTTTGTCTTTCTCAGCAATCTGACGGTCTTTGATACGCATCTGCTCGTCTTTTTCTGATAACTGACGATCCTTGGCTTTTAATTGCTCATAGAGACGAAGAATTTCTGCATTCTTCTCATCAACCAGAATCTCCATCAGTTCACGCTGCTTGACATCTTCACTGACAGGCTCATCTTCAAAAATCGTTTTTTTATAGATTTCTTCTAGCTTAATCAAGCCACTTCTGGTAACTACCGTTACCCCTTTGTCATTTTTATCTGTGTCTTCTTCAGGTAATTCTTTGACACGGTTATTGATTGCTTGGCGAGATAATCCTAAGACCTCTGCAATCTCACTGACGGTCATTTCAATACTCATAATATCCTCTGAAACGTTTTCTAGCTTTTCTTTACTTAAATCTTATCATAAGCTAGAAAAACTGTCAAATTTTCGCTTAATCTAAGGCCTTCAAAAAGGCTAACAAGACTTGGGCAGAGCGACGTCCAGCTTCGATAATAAACTCATCAAAAGAGATGTTTGCTTCATGGTTGGCATTATCACTCATAGCTCGAATAACTAAAACTGGAAGATTAAGGGCATGCGCTGCCTGAGCAATAGCGGCCCCCTCCATCTCAACAGCTAAAACTTCTGGGAAATGGGACTTAATCGCTTCTATCTTGTCATTTCCTGCAACAAAACTATCTCCTGTAGCAATCAAACCAAGATGCCAGTTCTGATCCAATTGAGATAAACTCTCTTGAATTTTAGCAACAAAGGTTTTATCTGATTCGAAATAAAGCGGTTGTTGCGCCATTTGTCCATAAGCATAACCAAAAGCTGTGACATCCACGTCATGATAGGCTAATTTATCAGCAATCACAACATCCCCGACAGCAATACCTTCTGCTACTGCCCCAGCTGATCCCGTATTGATAAGAGCATCCACTTGGAAATGATTTGCCAAAATCGCCACACTCATAGCAGACATGACCTTACCAATTCCACTTTCTACAAGAACGACTTCATGAGAGGCAATGGTTCCTGTATGATAGGTATTGCCTAAAACAACTTGCTCCTGGGCATTTTCTAAATGCTGGACCAGATAAGCCAGTTCTTCTGGCATAGCCGCAATAATTCCTATTTTCATTTCAATTCCTTTTCTATTACAAAAGTTTCATTGCTAAGACAAGCAAAATCAAGAGAAAGATGACTGCAAATAAGATTTTATTTAACTTAGAATTGAAGACATTTCTCTTAGTATTTTCAATGCGACGACTTTTATGAATAGACGGTTCGACCTGAATCTTCAAGGTTTCCTGGCTAAAACCATGTTCCTTAGGATTGGCATAACCAAAACGGGAAGAAGAGGTTGGTAAAATTTTTGTCTCTTCATCATCTAGCAAAGGGGGACCTGAAATATTTTCTCCTCTATTAGCTCTTTCGATTATTTCATCCGTTAATAAAGGTTTACCCATATTGACCTCCTCTATTTTTTCTGCAATTCCCAGTATTGAACAGCCATAATTGTCTTGGCATCACAGATGTGACCTGATTGGATCAATTCCTTGGCTTCTTCTAGACTTACTTCTAGGACTTCCAAGGTTTCATCTTCATCCTGCGGACGCGGATTTTCCACTTTTGTCAAATCACTTGCTAGGTATAGTTTTAGTTTTTCATTACAGAAGCCAATGGCTGAGTAAAAATCGTACAAGAGTTCTAATTTCCCTGTGTAGGCTGTTTCTTCCTCTAATTCACGCAAGGCTGCTGCGACAGGGTCTGTATTTTCTCCTACTTCCAATTTTCCAGCTGGAATTTCGTAAGAGACTGCCTCAATGGCCTTGCGGTACTGCTTGACCAAGATGAGTTTTTGCTCATCGGTTACGGCTAAAACACAGACAGCTCCATTGTGGAAAATCAAATCACGTTGGGCAGTTCCCTTGCCTTCTGGTAATTCAACCTGATCTTGGACCAGTTTAAATATTGGTCCTTGATAGATTTCTTTTCGGCTAAGCGTTTTTTCTTCAAATTCCATGACAGACTCCTACTGATTATTAGGATGATGAGGGAGGCGAGTCGCATATTCGTCTTTATTGACCTGACGTCCGCGACCAATAGCAATCGCATCTGCTGGCACGTCTTTGGTAATAGTTGAACCAGCTCCAACGAGGGAATTGTCACCAAGTTCTACTGGTGCAATAATGGTTGAATTTGAACCAACAAAGACATTGTTACCAATGACTGTCTTGTATTTGTTTTTGCCATCGTAGTTGACTGTAATAGTTCCTGCACCGAAATTAACATGGCTACCCACTTCACAGTTTCCGATATAGGTCAAATGACCAGCCTTAGTATTCTCACCGATTGAAGAACCTTTCACCTCAACAAAGTTTCCAATATGGACTTGGGCAGCTAGACTTGAACCTGGACGAATGTGGGCATAAGGTCCGACAGTCACTCCATCTGCAAGACTGCTTTCCTCAATCATAGAGTTAGTAATGACAGCTCCTGCTCCGATAGTGCTATCCACTACATAAGTACCGTTTGTCAAAACAGTCTCAGAACCAATTTTCGTTTGCCCTTTCAAGGTAACATTGGCTTCGAGTTGAACTTCAGGAGCAATCTCAACATCAATATCGATATAAGTTGCTTCTGGATTAACAAAGCTAACGCCATTGACCATGTGCTGATGATTGATGCGACGACGCATCACTGACTCAGCTGTCGCAAGTGCCACACGGTCATTTACCCCAAGACTTTCATCAAAATCTTTCAAAGTATAAGCGCCAACTTTTTCACCAGCTTCACGGAAAATGCCAATGACATCTGTAATGTAATATTCGCCTTGAGCGTTATTGGTATTGATATTTTTCAAAGCCTCAAACAAGCGCTCGTTATCAAAGACATAAGTTCCAGTGTTGATTTCCTTGATTTGCTTTTCAAAATCTGTAGCATCCTTCTGCTCCACAATGCGAAGAACTTCAGCATTGTCATTACGAACAATTCGTCCATAGCCGAAAGGATTATCCGTTTCAGCAGTCAAGATAGTGGCCACATTTTTATGATTGATGTGGAAATCAATCAAGTTTTTCAAGCTTTCACCTGTGATTAAAGGAGTATCTCCTGCAATGACCAAGGTGTGCCCTGACAAACCTTCTAAAATAGGCTCTGTCATCATAACCGCATGACCAGTTCCTAACTGTTCAGATTGAGTTACAAATTCTGTCTGTCCAGCCAAGACCTCTTCAACCAATTCCGCCTTGTGTCCTACAACTGTCACTATCTTTTCAGGCTGGATAGCTCCCACGCTGCGGAAAACATGTTCCAGCATAGAAATACCCGCAACCTTGTGTAACACTTTTGGCAAATCAGATTTCATGCGAGTTCCTTTACCCGCTGCTAAAATAATGGCATAATTTGACATAATCTTCTCTTTTCTCTAGAAATTCCCTTTTATTATACCATATTTCAAATCATTCCGCGCTCTTGAATGAAAAAATGCTCCAAAGTCCTTTCCTTAACCCATTTTTTGAGTATTTTTTTTGATTTTTTTTCATTTTTAAGGTAAAATTATGAAATATGAGAAAGAAAATTAATCCGCTTATTTTATTTGGTTTTTTTGGGATTATAATTTTCATTTTAATCCTGAATCGCCCTCGTTTTGAGAACCATCCTGTAAAAACAAAGTCAAATATCGCGCAAGTAGAGACTCAAGCGTTACATAATATAAATAAACCAGTAATTGATGTGTCTGGTTGGCAGCGTCCTGAGGAAATCAATTACGATACTCTCTCCCAAAACATTTCTGGAGCCATTGTTCGCGTCCATAGTGGTGCTCAAACGTCCAAAGAGAACGATGCCTCCTTTGTTAATGGGGTAGATAAGGCCTTTAAAACCCATATCACTGAATTTCAAAAACGAAATGTACCCGTTGGGGTCTATGCCTATGTTGCTGGAAAAAGTGTCCAAGAAATGGAAAAGGCTGCCGAAGTATTCTATAACGCCTCTTCGCCTTACAGCCCAAGTTACTATTGGCTAGACGTGGAAGACAAAACCATGTCCAATATGAACGAGGGGGTTGAAGCCTTCCGAGCAAAACTAGAATCACTAGGTGTTAAAAACATTGGAATCTACGTTGGGGTCTACTTCATGGAAGAACACAGTATTGATACAGACAAGTTTACTTCAGTTTGGATTCCTTCCTATGGTTCTGACTCAGGTTTTTACGAGGCAACTCCAAAGACTGATTTAGATTACGACATCCACCAGTACACTTCTAAAGGAAAAATTGCTGGCTTTAATCACGATTTGGATATCAACGTCATCTCTTCCTTAAAAAACAAAGAAGAAACCTTTAGAAAACTCTTTTTAAAACCTTAAAAGCATTTGTTTATCATTTGCTTTTTCTTTTTATTATAGATTGTGATACAATATAGTAAGGAGTTTTTGAAATTGAAATAGTTGGAGGAAGTATATGCTCTCATGGTTAGCACGCCTTATTAAAGGGATTGTGATTGCTCTTGGATTTATCTTACCGGGAATTTCCGGAGGGGTTCTAGCAGCAATCTTAGGAATTTATGAACGGATGATTGGCTTTCTGGCCCATCCCTTTAAAGACTTTAAAGAAAATGTTTTGTACTTTATTCCAGTTGCCATCGGTATGCTTCTGGGAATCGGCTTATTTTCTTACCCGATTGAATACCTGCTTGAAAATTATCAGGTCTTTGTCTTATGGAGCTTTGCGGGTGCCATCATTGGTACTGTTCCTAGCCTCCTCAAAGAATCAACTCGAGAATCTGACCGAGACAAGTTTGATTTAGCTTGGTTCTGGGCAACCTTTATCATTTCTGGACTAGGTCTCTATGCCTTAAATTTTGTTGTTGGAACTTTAAGTCCCAGCTTTCTTAATTTCGTCCTAGCAGGTGCACTACTAGCTCTCGGCGTATTGGTTCCTGGTCTCAGTCCATCAAATCTACTTTTGATTTTGGGTCTCTATGCTCCTATGTTGACTGGTTTTAAAACCTTTGACCTCTTGGGAACCTTCTTCCCGATTGGAATTGGTGCAGGTGCAACTCTCATCATTTTTTCAAAATTGATGGATTATGCCTTAAATAACTACCACTCACGCGTCTATCATTTCATCATCGGAATCGTCTTATCAAGTACTCTTTTAATCTTGATTCCAAATGCAGGAAACGCTGAAAGTATCCAATACATGGGGCTTTCACATGTCGGTTATGTCATCATCGCCTTCTTCTTTGCACTAGGAATCTGGCTTGGTATTTGGATGAGCCAATTGGAGGATAAGTATAAATAATGGCAAAAAAAGTTAAAATCAAAAAAACATTGGTGGAACAAATCCTATCTAAAGCAGGTATCCCACATCAGGGGATTCAAATCAATGCGCTTGAAGGAGAACTTCCGCAAGGTTATGAACGAGATCAGATTTTCAAAACCTTGGCTCTTTTGGGAGATAAATCAGGACCGATTATCGGAATTGTCCCTATCACTCAACACCTGTCAGAAAAGAAACTAGCCAAAATTTCTGGCAATAAAAAAGTGAGCATGATTCCCCAAAAGGACTTGGAAAAAACAACAGGTTATATTCATGGAGCCAATAATCCCGTCGGAATTCGTCAGAAACACAATTATCCCATTTTTATTGATAAGATTGCCCTAGACTTGGATCAACTGATTGTCTCTGCTGGGGAAGTGGGGCACAGCATTATCGTCGCACCACAAGACTTAGCTGGCTTTGTAAAGGCTGACTTTGCAGATATTTTGGAGGACAGTAAGTAATGAAACTCTACTTTGTCCGCCACGGCCGTACCGTCTGGAACCAAGAAGGTCGTTTTCAAGGTGCTAGTGGAGATTCTCCCCTTCTTCCTGAATCCATTGAAACCCTAAAACAACTCGGCCAGTATCTCAAGGAGATTCCTTTTGAACAGATTTATGCAAGTGATTTACCTCGAGCGGTCAAATCTGCCAAGATTATCCAAAGTCAACTCCAGACGCCCTGTCCTTTAGAAAGTGTTCCTAATCTCCGTGAATGGCAGCTGGG
>CAUTTK010000085.1:0-6195 GCA_963541475.1 uncultured Streptococcus sp.
CGAGATTCTCAGATAGTTCCAGACATTCATCCTCCATACTGGTTACCCTTGTTTTTTATAGCTCTCTTTATAGCAGTTGTCAATAACAATATCACCAGTCTGCATTCAATTGCCTTGTCCTTGGAGAGAGAAAATGTTGATTTTCTGAAGAGTTTACCCTTTGACTTTGCTCGTTATGTGAAAGTGAAATTTTGGATTATATTTGCTGTCCAGTCCTTTTTACCAGTTCTGACTTTACTTGGCCTTTCTCTATATCTAGGCTTGCCTATCCTTTCGATGATTTACCTTATTGTGGCCTGGATCTTTGCAAGTGTCATCCTTTCTTGCCACCATTACCTTAAGGACGTTAAAAATCTGTCAACCAATTGGAGTAACATTACGGACCTGGTGAACCGTTCAAATCGTATAGTAGCAATTGTTTTGATTTTGGTTTATAGTGTGATCTTAATGGTCCTTGTAATAGGGAGCTTATTCTTGGTTCGGTCTCTCTCCCCTATCCTTGCCATCAGCTTGGGAGTAGGAGTTCTTATCCTCTTGCTTGCTCTTGCTATTTTTGGCTATCATTACTACCTGTCACGCATATTGACAGAAATAGAAAAAAGATGAGCTAGTTGGTCGCTTGCTTGACAAATTCAATTCGACAAATGCTTTTATAGTTTGTTATAATGTGGTTATAAAATATTAAGATTGGTAATCAAAAATATAGGGAGGAATGTTTTGAATAAGAAATATAATATAGTTCTATTTTTCTTGTTTATAGTTTATTTATTTGGATATTTTTCAATTTCAAAAACGTTAATTCCTATAATGTGTGTGATCCAAGTATTTTTGATAGAACATATATTTAGAGTTCGAAATAGAATTATGCAGATAGGTGAAATTATAATTATTGTTGCTTCTATAATATTATTTATTGATAGTATATTGAGTTTGTAACAAAAACATTCTCTATAAAATCAAGTTTTCCAGATACCTGCTGAAGCTGATTTATCATCTCATCTTTCTTCTACTATCTACGTCACTAAACTTGACAGACATATATTGCAGGTACAACCTCTCTAGCTACAATCTCAAAGTTAATACTCTTCGAAAATCAAATTAAAACCACGTCAGCTTTGCCTTGCCGTACTCAAGTACAGCCTGCGACTAGCTTCCTAGTTTGCTCTTTGATTTTCATTGAGTATAACCTGCGGCTAGTTTCTTAGTTTGCTCTTTGATTTTTGTTGATAAAAAGAAATGCTCCTCCACGATGGAAGAGCATTTTTTATTGTGATTCTTACACATTTACTTCCTAATTTTTAATTAGTATCAGTATACTATTTTTTAAAACGAGAGTAAAAAAGCAGGGGTTGTTTCTTTTTTGAGAATTGTCATAAAATTTGCTATAATAGGGACTATGAATAAAATAAGAGTCAGTAAAAGGGTTGAAAAAAAGCTTGCCAAAGGTCTGGTTTTACTAGAAGCCAGCGATCTTGAGAATGTCAATCTCAAGGATCAGGAAGTAGAAGTGCAGAGTCAGGAAGGAACCTTTCTTGGGACTGCCTACCTATCTCAGCAAAACAAGGGCTTGGGCTGGTTTGTGAGCACATACAAGGTGACTTTTAATCAAGCTTTCTTTGAAGCACTGTTTAGACAAGCTAAAGAAAAAAGAAGTGCCTACTATCAAGATGATTTGACAACTGCCTTTCGTCTCTTTAACCAAGAGGGGGATGGCTTTGGCGGTCTGACAGTGGACCTTTATGGTGACTATGCCGTCTTTTCTTGGTATAACTCTTATGTTTATCAGATTCGTAAGGTTATTTCTGAAGCCTTTAGACAGGTTTTTCCTGAGGTTTTAGGGGCTTATGAGAAGATCCGTTTTAAGGGTTTGGACTATGAATCAGCCCATGTTTATGGTCAAAAAGCACCTGACTTTTTCACTGTTTTGGAAAATGGTGTTCTGTATCAAGTCTTTATGAACGATGGCTTGATGACAGGGATTTTCCTAGACCAGCATGAGGTTCGCGGTAGTTTAGTGGACGGCTTGGCTATGGGTAAATCCTTGCTCAATATGTTTTCCTATACAGCTGCCTTTTCAGTAGCTGCTGCCATGGGAGGAGCTAGCCAGACAACTTCTGTTGACTTAGCCAAACGTTCACGAGAATTGTCTCAAGCACATTTTCAGGCAAATGGGCTCAGCACAGACGACCATCGTTTTATAGTCATGGACGTCTTTGAGTATTTCAAGTATGCCAAGCGAAAAGGCTTGACCTACGATGTGATTGTCCTAGATCCGCCTAGCTTTGCTCGGAACAAAAAACAAACGTTCTCTGTGGCCAAGGATTATCACAAGTTGATTTCCCAGAGTCTTGAGATTTTAAATCCGAGAGGAATCATCATTGCCAGTACCAATGCTGCCAATGTTTCCCGCCAGAAATTTACAGAACAAATTGATAAAGGCTTTGCAGGAAGAAGTTACCAGATTTTAAATAAATACGGTCTTCCAGCAGATTTTGCCTATAATAAAAAAGATGAAAGTAGTAATTACCTCAAGGTGATTAGTATGAAGGTTAGTAAATGAAATTAATCGTTTCAGTAATGCCAAGAAGTTTAGAGGAGGCTCAGGCTCTGGATGCCACGAGGTACCTGGATGCCGACATCATTGAATGGCGTGCTGACTATCTGCCTAAGGAAGCGATTTTGCAGGTAGCTCCAGCTATTTTTGAAAAATTCGCAGGCCGTGAGTTGGTTTTCACTCTGCGAACTCGCGCTGAAGGGGGAGAAATTGACCTTTCTCCAGAAGAATATATCCATCTCATCAAGGAAGTGGCGCAACTCTATCAACCAGACTATATTGATTTTGAGTACTACAGCTACAAGGATGTTTTTGAGGAAATGTTGGACTTCCCAAATCTCGTTTTGAGTTACCACAATTTCCAAGAAACGCCTGAAAATATGATGGAAATCTTGTCAGAGTTGACGAGCCTAAATCCAAAACTTGTTAAGGTTGCGGTGATGGCTCACACGGAGCAGGATGTCTTAGACTTGATGAACTATACACGGGGCTTTAAAACCCTCAATCCTGAACAGGAATATGTAACCATTTCTATGGGCAAGGTGGGCAAGGTCTCTCGTATCACTGCGGATGTGACAGGTTCGAGCTGGTCCTTTGCTAGTCTAGATGAGGCAAGTGCCCCAGGTCAGATTTCCTTAGCTAACATGAAAAAAATTCGGGAGATTTTGGATGAAGCTTGATGGCTATACACGTTTAGCTGCAGTTGTTGCCAACCCTATTAAGCATTCTATTTCGCCCTTTATCCACAATAGGGCCTTTGAGGCGACAGCTACCAACGGTGCTTATGTAGCTTGGGAGATTGATGCAGCTGACTTGGCAGAAACAGTGGCCAATATTCGTCGCTACCAGATGTTTGGCATTAACCTGTCCATGCCCTATAAGGAGCAAGTGATTCCATATTTGGATGAACTGAGTGACGAAGCACGCTTGATCGGTGCGGTCAATACGGTTGTCAATGAGAATGGCAATTTAATTGGATATAATACAGATGGCAAGGGATTTTTTAAGAGCTTGCCTTCTTTTACAATTACAGGTAAAAAGATGACCCTGCTGGGTGCAGGTGGTGCGGCTAAATCCATTCTGGCGCAAGCTATTTTGGATGGCGTTAGTCAGATTTCTGTCTTTGTTCGTTCAGTTTCTATGGAAAAAACAAGACCTTACCTGACCAAGTTACAGGAGCAAACAGGCTTTAAGGTGAACTTGTATGCTTTAGAAGATGTTCCTGAACTGCAAGCAAGGATTGCTGAGTCGGATTTACTTGTCAATGCCACCAGTGTGGGGATGGATGGCCAATCTTCTCCAGTTCCTGAAAGCATCAATTTGCCAGAAAATATCTTGATAGCAGATATCATTTACCAACCCTTTGAAACCCCATTTTTGAAATGGGCTAGAAGTCAGGGCAATCCAGCCGTCAATGGTCTGGGAATGTTGCTCTATCAAGCTGCAGAAGCCTTTCAACTGTGGACAGGCAAGGAAATGCCGACAGAAGAAATTTGGCAGTCTTTAACAGAAAAATACCAATAAAGAAAGGGAGACTCTCCTATGAAAATCAGAATCGATATTCCTCATCATCCTTATGATATTCAGATTGAAAAAGGTTGTCTGGCTCAGGCTGGTCAATGGTTGCGAGAACTCTGGCAACCACAAAAAGTGGTCATTGTAACAGACAATCATGTAGCCTCTCTCTATGCAGAGAAGGTCAAACTCAGCCTAGAAGATGCTGGTTTTCAGGTAGCAGTTTTTGACTTTTTAGAAGGGGAAGAAAGAAAGAATTTAACTACTGTCCAGAAAGTCTATGAATTTTTAGTCAAGCAAGGTTTGACTCGTAGCGATGGAATCGTGGCTCTTGGTGGCGGTGTCGTTGGGGATCTGGCTGGTTTTGTAGCCTCTACCTATATGCGGGGTATTCACTTTGTTCAGATTCCGACCAGCTTGACAGCTCAGGTGGATTCTTCTATCGGCGGAAAGACAGGTGTCAACACTCCATTTGCTAAAAATATGGTGGGGACCTTTTCCCAGCCAGACGGGGTTATGATTGACCCACTTGTTCTTGAAACCCTCGGAAAAAGAGAGTTGATTGAAGGGATGGGTGAGGTCATCAAGTATGGCTTGATTGAGGATCCAGAACTTTGGGCTCTTTTGACGGAGCTGGATGGTTCTGTTGAGAGCATTTTGAAATATGCAGAGGCTTTGATTGAACATTCTTGCCAGGTTAAGCGCAAGATGGTAGTTGAGGATGAGTTGGACAATGGTGTTCGCCTTTATCTCAACTTTGGTCACACTATTGGTCATGCCATTGAAGCGACGGCTGGTTATGGTAAGGTCATGCATGGCGAGGCTGTAGCTATGGGAATGGTTCAGATTTCCAAGGTTGCTGAGAAAAAGGGACTCATGCCAGCTGGCATTACCCAATCTATCACAGAGATGTGTCAGAAATTTGGACTACCTGTTGACTATGAAAACTGGGATGTTGATAAGCTTTATCAGGCTTTGACTCATGACAAGAAAGCGCGTGGCAATACCTTGAAATTGGTCTTGGTGCCAAAGCTCGGTTCAGCGACTATCCACCCAGTTTCTCTGGAAGAGATGAAAGACTACTTGGTAAAATAAGGAGAGTGTATGAGATATTTAACTGCAGGAGAATCACACGGCCCCCGTCTGACGGCTATCATTGAAGGAATTCCCGCTGGACTTCCTTTGACAGCTGAGGATATTAATGGAGACCTTAAACGTCGTCAGGGTGGCTACGGTCGTGGTGGTCGTATGAAGATTGAGAGTGACCAGGTTGTCTTTACATCGGGCGTTCGCCACGGGAAAACGACAGGGGCTCCCATTACTATGGATGTCATCAATAAGGACCATCAGAAATGGCTGGATATCATGTCTGCGGAGGACATTGAAGAGCGCCTTAAAAGCAAACGAAAAATCACCCATCCTCGTCCCGGTCACGCCGACTTGGTTGGGGGGATCAAGTACCGTTTTGATGATTTGCGAAATTCCTTGGAACGTTCATCAGCTCGTGAAACAACTATGCGAGTGGCAGTTGGGGCAGTAGCCAAACGCCTCTTGGCTGAGCTGGATATGGAGATTGCCAACCATGTCGTAGTCTTTGGTGGCAAGGAAATCGATGTTCCTGAGAATCTCACAGTTGCTGAGATTAAGGAAAGAGCTGCCCAGTCTGAAGTTTCTATTGTCAACCAAGAACGGGAGCAGGAAATTAAGGATTATATTGACCAAATCAAGCGTGACGGTGATACCATCGGTGGGGTTGTGGAGACAGTCGTCGGAGGTGTTCCAGTTGGTCTTGGTTCCTATGTCCAATGGGACAGAAAATTGGATGCAAGATTGGCCCAAGCTGTTGTCTCTATCAATGCCTTTAAAGGGGTGGAATTTGGTCTTGGCTTTGAAGCTGGTTACCGTAAGGGCAGCCAGGTCATGGATGAAATTCTCTGGTCTAAAGAAGACGGCTATACTCGCCGTACCAATAATTTAGGTGGCTTTGAAGGTGGTATGACCAATGGGCAACTCATCGTTGTTCGAGGCGTGATGAAGCCCATTCCTACTCTATACAAACCACTAATGAGTGTGGATATCGAAACCCATGAACCCTACAAGGCAACAGTTGAAAGAAGTGATCCGAC
>CAUTTK010000086.1:0-6111 GCA_963541475.1 uncultured Streptococcus sp.
CAACAGGGCAGAGGAGACATTCTACATCTGCTATCGATTGTTGGAAGCCTCTTTTAATAGCTTCAGCCACCTCTTCAGAGCTCAAACTTTCCTTAAATGAATCTGGTGCAATTACAATCTTCATGTTTTCCCTCATTCTAAAAAGTCAATCAAAGGAAGAACTTCTAAAAAATCCCTCTTATCAACATGATGTGGTATTTCTTTTTTCAGCACTTCTTTAGCACAAAAAGCAATTCCTAGTCCTGCTGATTTCAACATCAATAAGTCATTAGCCCCATCACCGATTGCAACTGTTCTTTCTTTGGGGAGTTTGAATTCCTTTCTCCATTGTTCCAGAGTTGCTTGTTTGAGTTCAGGGCTTATAATTGCTCCAACTAATTTTCCTGTTAGAAGATCGTCTTTGACTTCAAGTTGATTGGCAAAGAAATAGGTAATCCCTAGAGATTTTGCCAATCTCTCAACTATTGGTGTAAATCCACCAGACACCAGACCAACTAGGATGCCATTCTTTTGGAGAATAGAAACGAATTCCTGGGCATTTGGCGATAGATGAATGGAGTTGAAAACTTTCTCAAAGACCGAATCAGGTAGGCCTTTTAACAAAGCTACTCTCTCTCGTAAACTCGTTTCAAAATTCAACTCTCCTCGCATCGCCTGACTTGTAAGCCGCGAAATTTCCTCCTCACAACCTGCCTCCCTACCCAACAAATCAATCACTTCTTCTAGGATTAAGGTGCCGTCAACATCCATGACACACAAGCCTTTTACTTGAGACATATCTTCTCCTCTCTAAATAGCCTAAAAAGAGTATGGGACAAAAGTCTAACCTTAAATATAAAAAGCGAACAAAACGAGTCATCTGAGACTCAGAATTCTGTCTTGTTCGCTTTTCTATCTAATCTATCGGTTTTAAAAATTTATAATAAAGAATTCCTAAAATCAAAATCTTTTTGTCCCAGACTCTTTTATCTATTAGTTAACTAAGCTTTGGTACAAGTCTAGATATGACTTGCAGGCTGTATCCCATGAAAAATCACATTCCATAGCTTGTTTTTGTAAGTTTCTCCATACGTCAGGATGGTTTCTATACAAGTCCAATGCTGTTTGGAAAGTCCAATTTAACCAATAAGGTGATAGGTTGTCAAAGCTAAAGCCCGTACCGCTTCCTTCGATTGGATTGAAAGAGTGAACGGTATCTCGCAAGCCACCAACTTCATGGACCAATGGCAAGGTTCCGTAACGCATAGCCATCATCTGAGACAAGCCACACGGTTCAAAACGACTCGGCATGAGGAAGAGGTCACAAGCAGCATAGATTTCTTGAGCTAGTTTGACATCAAAAGTGATATTGGCTGATAGCTTGTCTGGATAGATTTGAGCAAACCATGAGAAAGCCTCTTCAAAGGCTGGATCACCAGTTCCTAAAAGAACAATCTGAACATCATTTTGCAAGATATGGTGTAGACTTTCCACCACGACATCAAAACCTTTTTGACGTGTCAAACGAGAAACAATTCCCACCAGTGGAACGTCAGCTCTAACTGGCAAGCCAACTCTTTCTTGCAATTTTGCCTTATTTTTGGTTTTTCCAGACAAATCTTCCTGATTGAAATGATAGTCTAAAAGAGCATCCGTCTGAGGATTATAAAGATCAGCATCAATCCCATTCACGATACCAGACACCTTGCCAGACTCCATTCGAAGAATCTGATCCAAGTTACATCCGAACTGACTGGTCATAATTTCATGGGCATAGCTAGGTGAAACGGTTGTTACACGGTCTGCGTATAGGATTCCTGCCTTCATCCAGTTCAGACAGTTGTTCCAACGAAGAGTCCCATCAGCATAACGTTCAAAGCCAACTCCAAATAGATCCCAAAGCATTCCTTCAGAAAACTGACCTTGGAATTCCAAGTTATGAATGGTTAAAACAGTTTTAATACCACGGTAAGCTTGAATCCAATTGTACTTTTCCTTTAACAAGAAAGGAACCATAGCTGTATGGTAGTCATGAACATGAAGAAGGTCAGGGATAAAGTCAATCCTTTCCATAGCCTCAATAGCAGAGAGTTGGAAAAAGGCAAAGCGTTCTCCGTCGTCAAAATCACCGTAAACATGACCACGGAAGAAATAATATTGATTGTCAATAAAGTAGAAGGTCACACCATTTAGTACTGTTTTCTTAATTCCACAGTACTGTCTGCGCCAACCAACACTCACCTCAAAATGAAGAACATCTTCAATCTGATTTCCAAATTTAGCCTCTACCATGTCATAGTAGGGTAAAATCACTGCAACTTCATGCCCCGCTTTTACCAGTGATTTTGGAAGAGCACCAATGACGTCTCCCAAACCACCTGTTTTTGAAAAGGGTGCACCCTCCGCTGCTACAAATAAAATTTTCATGAATGAATATCCTCTGTTACTTTAGCACCTTTCTTAACGACGACTGGATGTTCTGCAGTTCCACGGATCACAACTCCATCTGCAACTTCCACACCCTTGTCCAAGATAGCATATTCTACCTGAGCACCTTCTCCAATAACAACACGAGGGAATAAGATGCTATCTTTAACCAAGCTATCCTTATGGACATGAATATTGCGTGATAGAACAGAATTAGCCACTTGACCTTCAATGATACTACCAGAAGCAAACTGAGATGTACTTACCTTAGATGTATTGGCGTAGTAAGTTGGCTCTTCGTTTTTGACCTTTGTATAAATCTTTTGATTTGGTGAGAAGAGAGAATAGAATTTTTGCGATTCAAGCATATCTTTATTAGCTTGGTAATAAGACTCTACAGAGTGAATATTTGCAAGGTAGCCTGTATACTCGTAGGCAAAAGCTCCTTCTTTGGCAGCTAAATCCCGTAAAACATAGCGCAATTTCTCTGGATGTTCTTTCTTAGCTTCTTCTTCTAAGCGTTCAATCAACCAAGGTGTATCAACAACAAAGATATCTGTAGACATATTGTAAACTTCATCTGTTGACTTGCTATCAAAGAGTTTATGAGAACGAACATGGTCTGTTTCATCTACTTCCAAGATTGCGTTCACTTCTGAAATATCTTTCTTAGGAAGTTTCTTATAAACAACTGTAATAGGCCCCTTCGTTGTGTTATGAAGGTGAAACACTTGGTTCAAATCAATATTAATCAAAACATCACAGTTGAGTGAAACTGTTTGGTTTGACCCAGAGCGTTTTAAATAAGTGAGCAACTGTTGGTAATATTCTTTTCCTACTGTACTACTCTCAACGCGTGTATTATAAATCCCTAGATAATAGTGACTAAGAAGAGTGGACAAGCCCCACTCACGCCCTGAACGGATATGGTCAAAAACAGAACTAATATTATCCTGCTGAAAAATACCAAAAACACTGCGAACACCAGCATTGGCAAGACTTGAGAGCGGGAAGTCAATCAAACGATATTTACCGCCAAATGGCAAACTAGCTACTGGACGGTGGTCTGTCAATGTTGACATGTCATGAAAACCAACTGTGTTTCCTAAAATGGCAGAATATTTATCAATCTTCATCTGTTGCTACCCCCACTACTTCATTATATCCTACAACTTGTACTTCTTCTGTTCCATCAATTTCGACACCATCAGAAATAACTGCACCTTCACCAATAATAGCACGTTTGATTTTAGCCCCGTGTCCAATAATAGCTCCACTCATGATAACTGAATCAACAACTTCTGCACCTTCACGAACTTGCGCCCCTGTCGAAAGGATAGAATGTTTAACCGTTCCATCAACAAAACATCCGTCTACAACCAAGGAATCTTCCACATGAGCATTGGCACCAAGGAAGTTTGGTGGTGAAATTAAGTTTCTTGAGTAAATCTTCCATTGACGGTTACGGCTATCCAAGGCATTTTCTGGAGAAATGTACTCCATGTTCGCTTCCCAAAGCGACTCAATCGTACCAACATCTTTCCAGTAACCATTAAATTCGTAAGCATAGACACTTTCACCTGACTCAAGATAATTTGGAATGACATTTTTACCGAAGTCTGACATATCCACATTGCTCTTTTCAGCAGCTACTAACATATTGCGCAGACGTTGCCAATCAAAAATGTAAATCCCCATAGAAGCCTTTGTAGATTTAGGTTGAGCTGGTTTTTCTTCAAATTCTACAATACGATTGTTAGCATCGGTATTCATGATACCAAAACGGCTAGCTTCTTTAAGAGGAACATCAAGAACAGCTACTGTCAGGCTGGCATTATTATCCTTATGAGATTGGAGCATAGCATCATAGTCCATCTTATAGATATGGTCACCCGAAAGAATCAAAACATACTCAGGATTGACACTATCGATATAGTCGATATTTTGATAAATAGCGTGACTAGTTCCTTCAAACCAACGATTTCCTTCACTTGCCGAATAAGGTTGAAGGATAGAGACACCAGAATTGATACCATCTAGTCCCCAGCTTGAACCATTCCCGATATGATTGTTAAGAGCAAGTGGTTGATACTGTGTGATGACTCCAACATTGTGAATGCCTGAGTTGGCACAGTTTGAGAGAGCAAAGTCAATGATACGGTAGCGCCCACCAAATTGCACAGCTGGTTTTGCGATACTTTGAGTGAGTTTACCGAGACGAGTTCCTTGCCCACCAGCAAGAATCAAAGCTAACATTTCATTCTTCATTTTCTACTCCTTTTTGGTTTTTACTTGTGACAATTTTAGTAGGTTTCAAGCGGCGCTTGATTTTCCATACATTAGCTCCCATAGCAGGTAGGGTAAAGGTCAAGGTCTGCTCATAATCCTTCCATAGTCCTTCTTGCGTTTTAACAGTTTGATTATGTTCTTTCCAGACGCCTCCCCACTCTTCTAACTCAGTATTCCAAACTTCTTCATAAATCCCTGCGACAGGCAATCCGATTGTAAAATCTTTTCGTTCAACAGGTGCCATGTTAAAGACACAGACTAGCATGTCGTCCTTCTTACCCTTACGGATGAAGGAAAGAACACTCTGGTCTCGATTATCCGCATCAATGATTTCAATACCATCATAGCTGGTATCAATTTCCCACAGACAGCGATGGTCTTTGTAAAACTGGTTTAGCTGAGAAGTGAAATACTTCATCTTAGCATTCATTGGGTCTTCTAGATTAGACCATTCCAATTGTTCCTCAGATTTCCATTCTAGGAATTGCCCATATTCGCTACCCATGAAGAGCAATTTCTTGCCAGGGTGACAAATTTGGTAAGTGTAGAGATTGCGCAAACCTGCGAATTGATTGTAACGATCTCCCCACATCTTATGCATCATACTCTTCTTACCATGAACCACTTCATCGTGTGAGAATGGTAAGAGATAATTTTCCTTGAAGACATACATAAAGCTGAAAGTCACTAGGTTAAAGTCATACTTACGGTAAATAGGGTCTTCTTCGTAGAATCGGAGGATATCATTCATCCAACCCATATTCCATTTGTAGTCAAAGCCAAGACCATCTGAATCCTTAGTATCAGTAATCTGAGTAGCTGATGAACTTTCCTCAGCTATCATCATAACATCTGGATGAGCTTGTTTAATGACATCATTCAAACGTTTTAAGAAATAACATCCCTCGTAGTTGAGATTGCCGCCATCTTTATTAGGCGTCCATGGTGCATCATCATAATCAAGATAGAGCATGTTGCTAACCGCATCCACGCGAATACCGTCCAAATGGTAAAAGTCAATCCAAAACTTAATACTAGAAATCAAGAAAGACTGGACTTCATTCTTTCCAAGGTCAAAATTGAGTGCTCCCCAACCGTAGTTATGAGCCTTATTATGGTCTTGGTATTCAAAAGTCGGTGTTCCATCATAATAGGCCAATGCATCATCATTGATAGTAAAGTGACCAGGTACCCAGTCTACAATAACACCTATATTGTTTAAGTGACATTCCTCAACAAAATCTTGAAACTCTTCAGGACGACCATAGGCATGCTCCAGAGCAAAGTAACCCATAAGCTGATAGCCCCAACTCAAACCTAGTGGGTGAGACATCAGGGGCATAAACTCAATGTGAGTATAATTCATCTCAACCAAGTAAGGAATGAGTTCATCTTTCAATTGAGCAAAACTATAGG
>CAUTTK010000087.1:0-6077 GCA_963541475.1 uncultured Streptococcus sp.
ACGTAGGGAAGACAGCACGTCACCATACCATGTTTGAAATGTTGGGGAACTTCTCAATCGGGGATTACTTCCGTGATGAAGCTATCACTTGGGCATATGAGCTTTTGACAAGCCCTGAATGGTTTGACTTCCCAGCTGAAAAACTTTACATGACCTACTATCCAGCTGATAAAGATTCATACAACCGCTGGATTGAAGTGGGAGTGGATCCAAGTCATTTGATTCCAATCGAGGATAACTTCTGGGAAATCGGTGCGGGACCTTCTGGACCAGATACAGAAATCTTCTTTGACCGTGGAGAAGCCTTTGACCCAGAAAATATCGGTCTTCGCCTGCTTGCAGAAGATATTGAAAACGACCGTTATATCGAAATCTGGAACATCGTTTTGTCACAATTTAACGCAGACCCTGCTGTTCCTCGTAGCGAATACAAGGAATTGCCACACAAGAACATTGATACGGGCGCTGGTTTGGAGCGTTTGGTAGCCGTTATCCAAGGGGCTAAGACCAACTTTGAAACTGACCTCTTCATGCCGATTATTCGTGAAGTAGAGAAATTGTCTGGTAAGGTTTATGACAAAGATGGCGACAACATGAGCTTTAAGGTTATCGCTGACCACATCCGTTCTCTTTCATTTGCCATCGGTGATGGTGCCCTTCCTGGAAATGAAGGTCGTGGTTACGTCCTTCGTCGTCTTCTCCGTCGTGCTTCTATGCATGGTCAAAAATTAGGAATCAACGAGCCTTTCCTTTACAAACTCGTTCCAACTGTTGGTAAGATCATGGAAAGCTACTACCCAGAAGTGCTTGAAAAACGTGATTTTATTGAAAAAATCGTTAAGAGCGAAGAAGAATCATTTGCGCGTACTCTTCACTCAGGTCAACACTTTGCCCAAGGCATTGTAGCAGACTTGAAAGAAAAAGGTCAATCTGTCATTGCTGGTTCAGATGTATTTAAACTTTATGATACTTATGGATTCCCAGTTGAATTGACAGAAGAAATCGCTGAAGAAGCTGGTATGACTGTGGATCGTGAAGGTTTTGAAGCAGCCATGAAAGAACAGCAAGAACGCGCGCGTGCCTCAGCTGTCAAGGGTGGTTCAATGGGAATGCAAAATGAAACCCTTCAAAACATCACTGTAGAAAGTGTCTTCAACTACAATGCTAGCCAATTGTCTTCTAAATTGGTGGCTATCGTGGCTGACAATGCAGAAGTAGAAGCTGTGTCAGAAGAAACTGCTTCTCTGATCTTTGCGGAAACGCCATTCTATGCTGAAATGGGTGGACAGGTAGCTGACCACGGACAAATCTTGGATGAGTCAGGTAAGGTTGTGGCTACTGTGACCAATGTTCAAAAAGCTCCAAACGGACAAGCTCTTCATACAGTTGAAGTCCTTGCGCCACTTGCCTTGAATCAAGAATATACCTTGGCAATTGATACAAATCGTCGTCACCGTGTTATGAAAAACCACACTGCGACTCACTTGCTTCACGCTGCTCTTCACAACATCCTTGGAAACCACGCAACACAAGCAGGATCTCTTAACGAAGTTGAATTCCTTCGCTTTGACTTTACCCACTTCCAAGCAGTGACTGCTGAAGAATTGCGTGCGATTGAGCAGCAAGTCAATGAGAAAATCTGGGAAGCTCTTGAAGTGAAGACAGTTGAAACAGATATTGAGACTGCCAAGGAAATGGGAGCTATGGCCCTCTTTGGTGAGAAATACGGCAAGGAAGTTCGTGTCGTGACTATCGGTGACTACTCTATCGAACTTTGTGGTGGTACCCACGTTGGTAACACTTCTGAAATTGGTCTCTTCAAGATTGTCAAAGAAGAAGGGATTGGTTCAGGAACTCGCCGTATCTTGGCAGTGACTGGTAAGGAAGCCTTTGAAGCCTACCGTGAACAAGAAGACGCTCTTAAAGCTGTCGCAGCAACTTTGAAAGCACCTCAACTTAAAGAAGTACCTCACAAGGTAGAAGGACTTCAAGAACAACTTCGTCAATTGCAAAAAGAAAATGCTGAGTTGAAAGAAAAAGCCGCAGCTGCAGCTGCAGGCGACATCTTCAAGGATGTTAAGGAAGTCAACGGTCACCGTTACATTGCTAGCCAAGTTTCTGTATCAGATGCTGGTGCCCTTCGTACATTTGCGGATAACTGGAAACAAAAAGACTACTCTGATCTTCTTGTCCTAGTTGCTGCTATCGGTGACAAAGTCAATGTTCTTGTAGCAAGCAAGACAAAAGACCTTCATGCAGGAAACCTTGTCAAAGAATTGGCACCAATCGTCGATGGACGTGGTGGTGGTAAACCAGACATGGCCATGGCAGGAGGAAGCAACCAAGCTAAGATCCAAGAATTGTTGGATGCAGTAGCAGGTAAATTGTAATCAAGCAATACTCTTCGAAAATCTTTTCAAACCTCGTCAGCTTCACCTTGGATTTTATATGTGACTGACTTCGTCAGTCTTATCTACAACCTCAAAGCAGTGCTTTGAGCAACCTGCGGCTAGCTTCCTAGTTTGCTCTTTGATTTTCATTGAGTATAAAGATCTATCCATTTGGGTAGGTCTTTTTGTGATTACAAAAAAGCCAAATCCGATTGGACCTGACTTGATTATTATGAACTATTAGATTGTATTAGCTGCCCAGACACTTACAGATCTTTCTGAGACTGGGAATTGTCCATAACCTTTCTCATCAATTGTAACTTGGCCTTGGTGGTTGCCAAGTAAGTCTACAAAGGTTTGGTTAGCCCTTTCTTGGCCGACAAACATTGACTTGCTGCTTTCTTGGTCATTTGAGATCAAGACTGCGATTGGAGATTGATTTTCAGCACCTGAACGGACCCAACCAATACAGTTAGCATCATCAAAGTAGTCTGTTTGTTCTCCATAGGCCAAATCTTTTCGGATGGCTAGGAGGCGGTCAAGGACTTCTTTGAAATCTTGTTGAGCATACTGCCCTGAAATCCCGTAGTAATCTCCGTAAAAGACACATGGAAGCCCATCTTGGCGTAATAGAATGAGAGCATAGGCTGCTGGTTTAAACCATTCTTCAACAGTAGACTCAAGGGCTTGTCCTCGTTGTGTATCATGATTGTCAACAAAAGTCACAGCCTTGTCAGGTTTGAGTTCAACCAAGCTATCTGTGAAAATACTACGAAGGTCGTAGTTTACGCCAGCTTGACTGGCTTCAAAGAGATTCTGGTGGAGACGAACATCGACAAGGTCAAAGCGTTCTTCTGTTTTTTCAAGGTAGTCTAGATTGGCTTCCTTGTCAGGATTCCAAAATTCACCAAAAACATAGAAATCATCACCATATTTTTCTTTCATATCGCGGATGAAATTACGCATAAAGAAGGAGTCAATGTGTTTGACGGCATCCAAGCGGAAACCAGCTACACCAGTGGTTTCCATGAACCAGTCAGCCCAGTCATAGATATTTTGGATAACTTCAGGATGTTTAAAGTCTAGGTCGGCATACATGAGGTAGTCATAGTTACCGTTTTCGTTATCGACCAATTCCTCGTTAGCCCATCCCTTGTTGTCCCCTTGGATGAGATAAATCCCAGACTTACGGCGTTTGGCATCGTAGTCTGTACCTGTGAAGTGGTACCAATGCCAGTGGAAGCCATTATAGGTATCTTGGCGACCATCGAAGGTAAAACTAGTCCAGCCATTGATGGTGAAGGGTTCTCCAAGTTCAACTGTACGGTCTACAGGATCAACTTCGATAACCTGAAAGGCTTCCCTGTGATCGGCAGCAGCCTTGTGATTGAGTACTACATCGGCCATAGGTTGAATTCCCTGTGCTTTAAGTGCTTGAATGGCTTGAAGATAGTCTTCTTTGAAACCATACTTGGTGCGGACAGTCCCTTTTTGGTTAAACTCTCCTAAGTCAAATAAGTCATAGACCCCATAACCGACATCTTTTTCATTGGTCGCCTTAAAAGCTGGTGGCATCCAGACGTGGCTGATACCGAGATCAGCTAGGTGTGGAGCATCTTCAGTCAGACGCGTCCAGTGCTGGCCGTCGTGGGGCAGATACCATTCAAAGTATTGCATGAGTGTTTGATTTTGCATGATGTTTCCTCTTACTTGTCAATCTTGTTCTTTATTCTATCATAAAGTATTGGTTAGCTCAAACGTTTGCGTAAGATAGAAGAAATCTATTTTAACCACTTAAAATAAAGTGTTGATTTTTTTGTATCAAAGTGCTAGTATAATGGTATGTAATACAGATAAAGATAGGAGTCATCCCATGATTGAATTTCAAAATGTTAGTAAGTTGTATGGTGATAAAGAGGCTTTGAGCAATCTCAATTTGCAGATTGAAAATGGGGAGATTATGGGCTTGATTGGCCATAATGGAGCTGGGAAATCGACCACTATAAAATCCTTAGTCAGTATCATTTCGCCCAGCAGTGGTCGTATTTTGGTAGACGGTCAGGATTTATCGGAAAATCGCTTGGCTATTAAACGAAAGATTGGCTATGTAGCAGACTCGCCTGATTTGTTTTTGCGTTTAATGGCCAATGAATTTTGGGAATTGATTGCTTCATCCTATGATCTAACTAGCTCTGACTTGGAAGCTAGTTTAGCTAGGCTATTGAGTGTTTTTGATTTTGCTGAAAACCGCTATCAAGTTATTGAAACCCTTTCTCACGGAATGCGTCAGAAAGTCTTTGTCATCGGAGCACTCTTGTCCGATCCCGATATTTGGGTCTTGGACGAACCCTTGACTGGTTTGGATCCCCAGGCTGCCTTTGATTTGAAGCAAATGATGAAGGAACATGCACAAAAAGGTAAGACGGTCTTGTTTTCAACCCATGTCCTAGAGGTGGCAGAGCAAGTCTGTGATCGGATTGCCATTTTGAAAAAGGGACATTTGATTTATTGTGGTAGCGTAGAGGACTTGAGAAAAGACCATCCAGACCAGTCTTTGGAAAGTATCTACCTTAGTCTTGCTGGTAGAAAAGAGGAGGTTTCAGATGCGTCTCAAGGTCATTAAAAAATTAGTTGATATCAATATCCTCTATTCATCTCAAGAAGCTAATCTGGCTAACCTACGAAAGAAGCAGGCTAAGAATCCTGGGAAAAAAGTAAATGTTTCCGCTAGAGTCCTAAGTTCTTACATTTTTTCTAGTCTCTTGATGCTTTTCATGTTTATAAATATAGCCTTTCGTTTTCCTTTTGAGGAAAGGCCAAGTTTTTTTAGTACCATGGTTGCTATTTTACTGGTGCTTGCCTTTTCAACTTCTTTCACTGCCTTTTACAATGTCTTTTATGAGAGTAAGGATTTGGTATCGTATAGGCCCTATGCCTTTAAAGAATCAGAGATTATAATCGCTAAAGGACTGTCTGTCCTCTTGCCAGCTCTGCCTGGAATTGTACCAATCCTAGCTTATTTTCTAGTCCTCTATATTAGGCTAGCTCCTTCTCTTTGGCTGGGCTTGCCTTTGATGCTGCTGTCCTTGGCCTTGTTATTTGTCTCTGTTACTTTAGTGATGGTAGTGGCAGTACATTTCCTGGCTCAGACTACGGTCTTCAGAAAGTATCAGTCTATTTTTTCGAATGTGATGATTGGGATAGGGGTTCTCATACCTTTAATATTTGTCCTCTTTCTACAGTCGACTTTTGGAAGTATTGTTGACAAAGTTAGAGACATTCCATTTCTCCTTTATCCTCTTCATATCTTTTACAAAATAGCAGTGGCTCCTTTTTCGACGGAAGCCATCCTGGGTCTGTTCGCTTGGATAATTCTAACTCTTTTCTTGCTTTACCTGACCAAAAAGAAAGTTCTTCCTCATTTTTATGACGTGATCCTACTTAACAGTGAGGAGAAGGTCATAAAAGAACGTCGCAGTAAGGAGAGAATTTCAACTACTAAAAAGGGCTTTTTCCGTATGGTTTTGCGCTATAACCTCTCCCTCTTGGGACAGGGAACCGGCGTGATTACAGTGCTTTTTACAAGTGCTTTCCTTCCTTATCTCATGATGATTGGTCTGATTTCCAAAATCCGAGATTCTCAGATAGTTCCAGACATTCATCCTCCATACTGGTTACCCTTGTTTT
>CAUTTK010000088.1:0-6052 GCA_963541475.1 uncultured Streptococcus sp.
TTCTCCAGAAGCTTTGTAAGGAATTGGTGCCCAATTTTCTGCCTTGTTGAATGGATGGTCGGCATTTTCTTCATAACGAGAAATCGTACTTGGTTCTGTAAAGGCAGGACCAATATATCTTTCTAGAACCATTTTCTCTGGGGCATCTGTTCCACTATCTTTAAAGAATTGAATGGCTACTTTTCCAATAGATTGGGAGGCAATTTTGCCGCCCTTCTTAAAGAGTAGTCCGACAGAAGTTTCTTGATTTTTCGGAGTCCGAGACCAGTTTGTCCAACGTCCGTCCTCAATGTATTTTCCATCATTGATGTAGAAAATTCTATCATGTGAATTTACTTGTACATCATTCGTTGTCGAAGCAAAGGCTTTAGAATCCGTTTCATTGTTGCTTGGATTTTCTGACAGAACTTGGTTACCTTTAGCTACAACTGTTACTTGCATTTTGGTGCTTAAATCTGTACCTATTACATGACCAGTTACTTCAAAACTTCCCTCCTGTTCTGTCGCATGTTCAGGAATGGCATCCCATTGAACTGCAAGGTTAGCCTTAACCCAGCCAGCTTGTGAAGGATAATAGACTGTCACTTCAGCAGGCAATTGAAGTTGATCACCAACATTCAAGATTTTAGCACCATTTTCTGCAGCAAGAGGTTGACTAGTTTCTCTCTCATCATTACGGAAGATTCGATATTCTTTCAATACCGTACCATCTTCTGCTTTCAAGATGAAACGCGTTGCGCCTTTTGGACTTGTTGCAGGCACAACTGTTACCAAACCATTATTGCTAGCTGTTGCAGTGATTTCTTTGCTAGATTGAGGAATATAGTAATCAGTCTTAGATGGATTAAAGTGTTCAAGATCCTTGCCATCTACTTGGATAGAAATTTCTGAACTTGTGGAGCTCACTACCTTATTTCCAAGGACAGTTAGCTCTGTCAAACCAACACCAGCTGTTCCATCTGCTTTCTTCATGCGTATACGAACAGCATAGGTTTCTACCTTATCAAATGTAAAGTGATTTGTTTGAGTTGCAGATAGCTGACTTGGAGCATGTAAGTTTTCAACTACTTTCCAATTGTCAGGATTATTAAATGGATGATTGCTATCTCGTTGAGCATTATTGACATCATTTGGAAGATCTGGAACTTCCTGACCTACATAGTATTCGATAACGTATTCTTTTGGAAGACCAATTGTTCTATCGCTATAAAAATCAACCGACAAATTATTGACAAAACGTTTCGTCAAGTCTCCTGAATTACCAAACAAGATAGAAGCCCAGTCATTATCAGTATTTGTTCTCCAAGTAGTCCATCTATTTTTAGCGCCTGTTGTCGTTCTTGACACAGTCAGGTCGTTCAAGGCATTAGCTGAATCATCTCCTCCTGTATTCGATACAATGGCAGCTGGCAATTGGGAGCCTGTCCATTGTTTAGAGATATTATTTCCAGCAACAACTTGACTAGACACTCGAACATGAGCTTTAGTGGTAAGATTACTATCAACTAAACGACCATTGATTTCATAAACTCCTTCAGTTTGACTAAAGTTGGCTGGAACCTGATCCCAAACCACATCTTTGTAGATAGTTGTTCCATTAGAATGGTAAGCACGAACATTAGCTGGCAATTGAACCGACTCACCCTTAGGTACTGTAAGGCTGATTTCCTCTGCAACTTGCAAGCCTTCAACCGTCACCGTTGCTTGAGCCTCAATATCTGTGCCTTCTACATGTCCTTTAATGGTAAAGCTATGATAGTGCCCCAATTCTTTTTCAGCTACTTTGTCCCAAGTTACAGCTACCTTACGAGGCAAACCCTTATCAAATTCTGCTCCAACTTGACTAGGTAAATTAGGTTGCTGATTGATATCGGTAGAGATAGAAACTGGATGAAGTTTGACAATTTTCTTCTCTACTTTATTTTCTTTAATCACCAATTCAGTTGCGACAGATTGCGTTTTTTCTGTTTGATTGTCAATACGAGGAGTTAGAGTAACACGACCCTTAGTATAGAGCAACAAGTTCTGTCCATTTACCTCAAGATGACCACCATCAGCTGACTTGGCTTCTAAGTGGACATCTGACGCTGAAAATTCCGTCTGTGAACCGTCCTCATAATGCCCAATTACATGATAAGGGAGAACTTGGTCTTCTGTTGCCTTCTCTTTTCCTTCAACGTTTACTTCCAAGCGGGTCAAGGCAGGTGCTTCCTTCACGAATTGAATCAAGTAAGTTTGAACTAAATCCCCCTTTTGGTCACTCAAGAAGACAGAAGCCTGATATCCATTATCAGCAGAAGCTTGCTGAACTGTTACCTGATAGCCTGTAGTCTGTGCTCCAACACTTGGAATTGTTCCAGTGTAAGGAAGAGATACACGATAATAAGTCTTGCCAGACTCGAAGTTCTCAAGAGCTTTATCCCCAACAGTAAGTCCTGTAATGCTACTTGTTGTTTCCTTATTGCTTGCGATAAAGGTTGCCGTAACTTCATGACCATCATCTACTAATTTACCAGTAGCCTCCGTACGTCCCCCTTCCTTGGTCAAAGCAGCAGGATCTTTCAAGGTCCATGAAACAACCTCTGTATCAATTAAGCTACCATCTGTCAGAACAGCTGTGACCGTTTTATCCAAATCAGCCGCATTTGTACCAACCGGTACTGTAGCAACTTTTGGCAACCATTTATCTAAGGCAACCACTTTTACAAGTGCCTCAGCTTGGGTTTCCAAACCTTCCACTCGTCCAGATACTTTCTTTTCACCTGCACTTGTAAGTAAGTCAGATGGCACTTCCCAAGTGACAGTTTTTTCCTCAACACTGCCATCGCTATAAATAGCTGTTACTGTTTGAGGCAATTCAGGATTTGTAGTCACGTCAGTTGTTGCTTTTACAGGAGCAAAAGCTACAAAGTGACGGTTTTCTTTCTTACCAGACACAGTTGCGACTGTTGCGCTATCAGATGTCAAGCCAGCAGAATCTGCATAAAGAGTAAATTTACCTTCTTTTTCTGTTGATTTTACAATGACAACCCCTTTACCATTGAAAGCACGTCTTTGCCATGTTCCATCTGCTTGAGCTTTGTAGCGCTCACGACTAGCTTGTTCCCCATTATCTACACCAACGATTTGTCCCTGACCATGCAGATTGAAATGAACAAGATTATTCGCTGTTGGTACAACATTCCCGTCACTATCAACAATTTCGTAATGGATGTAAGATAAATCTTTACCATCTGCAGTGATAACATGCTCTTCTTTAGTTAGACGAACTCTTGCTGGTTCCCCTGCAGTTGTCACACTATCACGCGTAATTTCGTTGCCATTTTCATCTCGAGCAATCGCAGTCAGTGTGCCTGGTTGGTATTTTACAAGCCACTCAAGATACAGTTCACTTGGTTTAGCTCCCTCATGATATGGACGTCCATCTTCTGTCCTTTTCTTAGTAAATTCCTTTTTCCCAAGCGACTCTCCATTTAAGAACAATTCGACACTTGCAGCATTTGAGAAGGTACGAACCGGAACCTTTCCATCAACCAGCATCTTGCGATCCTTAAGGGTCTCTTCAGTCCAGTTCCAATGCGGTAAAATTCGGACAGTTGGTTTTTCTTTATCACTATACCACTCACTACGGTAAAGGTAGAAATCATTCTTGGGCAAACCAGCTGTATCAATAATACCAAAGTAGGAACTTTTTACAGGTGTACTATCCTGGTTATGCCATGGCGTTGGTTCACCGATATAGTCAATTCCTGTCCAGATAAATTGTCCAGCATATCCAGCATGATCACGATCAAAAGTCCATGATTCAGTAGCTGTTCTTCCCCATCCAACACGGTCATTACCATAATCAGATTGTTCATAATGACGATTTGGACTGTTATCATGTCCAAGAATTCGAGCAGGATTGTAATAAGAATCACGCGTTCTTGTCGCTGAAGACGTTTCAGAACCATAAATGAGCCAATCTGGATGAGCTCTACGAACAGCATCATAATTGCGTTCTCCATAGTTCATACCCACAGCATCCATAATTTCTGCAACTTTCAAGAAATCACCTGTAGATGCACGACTAAATTTATTTTCACCCATGGTTACGTAACGCTCAGTATCAATCGCTTTGATAACAGCCTTCAAACGTTTAGCAGTTTCAATAGAACGAGGACTACCATTTGCCTCCTCTACCTCATTTCCAAGAGACCACATCACAATAGACGGATTGTTCTTATCACGTTCTACCATTGTTCTAAGATCAAAATCAGACCACTTCTCACCCTTCTTAGCTTCAGGATGAGTTGCATCTTGATCAAAGAACCGTCCATAGTCGTAAGTCTTCTTGCCACCATACCAAGTGTCAAAAGCCTCCTCTTGAACCAAAAGTCCTAGACTCGCCGCAACATCTAGCAACTGAGGGCTCGCCGGGTTGTGAGTTGTACGAATGGAGTTGACTCCCATATCTTTTAGAAGTTTTAATTTTCTGTAGGTAGCCTTATAGTTTTCTTCTGCACCCAAGGCTCCATTATCATGGTGAATACTTACCCCGTGGAATTTCATGCGTTCACCATTCAGAGAGAAACCTTCCTTAGCAGTCCAATTGAAATAACGGTAACCAAATGTATCTTCTGTTACATCAACTAACTGGCCTTCTTTATAGACTTTTGTTTTTAGAACATAAAGTTGAGGATGGTAACTTTTCGTTGTCCAAAGAGTTGGCTGATTAACCAAGATATTCTGATTAAATTGTGCTGTTTCATTTTCTGCCAAACTCTTAGTTGCAGAACGAACTAGTTCTGAAACAGCTTTACCCTCCTTAGTGAAAATCTGTTGCTCCACAAAGACATTCGCAACCTTTTTATCTGTATTTTTAATCTTACTTTGAACTTGTGTTTCAACATTGCTATTTTTTTGTTCAGCTAATTTTGGTGTTGTAATGTGGTTCCCATTTTCCGCAACATGGACTTTATCACGATAACTAAGGGTTACATCACGATAAATCCCACTTCCAGAATACCAACGACTACTTGGTTGCTTATTGATCACTTGAACGGTAATGGAATTTTCACTGCCATCCTTGTTCAAAAATTCTGTAATATCATAAGAAAAATGATTGTAACCACTTGGATAATGTCCTACAAATTTACCGTTTACATAAACCTTAGAATCCATGTAAATACCATCAAAATTGATACGAACATCCTTGTTCTTGTCTACTTCATTCAGTGTAAAAGTCTTACGATACCAAGCTGCTCCACCATTTAACTGACCACCTTCATTGCGAGCAGGAGACTTGTGATCGAAGTCAAAATAAATACTCCAATCGTGTGGAAGATTCAATTTAGACCAATCATGAACATCCACATCTTTTTTTGAAAAATCTCCTTGGGCGTTTAGTTTAAAATACCAATCTTTATTGAAATCTTGTTTTCGATCTGATAATAGCTGCTTCTCTTTTTCAACATCCGCTTTACTTAACTCTTTAGAAAGCGCTTGCGTTTTTTCAGAAGAAGATTTAATATCTGTAGTCGGTTTTACCTGATCCTTTTCTAAAGTCTTTTTAGCATCCTCTTTTACATCTGTCTCAACTGTTGCTGTAGATTTCGGATTTTCTTCCGCAGTCTTTAGATTTGTCTCTTCAGACTTTTGCTTCTCCTCAGCTTCGTTTCCTTCTCCTACTTTATTCGGAGTTTCAACTTTAGGACCAGCCAATTCATGGTTGCCTTCATTAACAGGTTTAGCAGAATCCGTATCCTTAATCCCATTTTCTTCTGTTGCTTCAGATTTTGGCTTTACAAACTCACGTCCACCATTCTCATCAGCCTTTGCGATAGCAGCTGCCACATCATCAGGAAGCTTATCTAAAGGTTGGGGTTGATGAACCGTTGTTTCTTCTATCTGAGTATTGGATGAAGACAAGTCCTCAGCTTGTACAGCCGACAAGCCAAATATACTAGCTCCAATCATCACAGATGCCACACCTATAGCAAATTTACGAATGCTATAATGACAACGTTTATCGAAAAGTCTTTTGTTCATTAAAATCCTCATTTCTTTTTCT
>CAUTTK010000089.1:0-5939 GCA_963541475.1 uncultured Streptococcus sp.
AGAATGGCTGCAGCAACACTGGCATTAAGGCTTTGAACATGTCCATTCATCGGTATGGTAATCATTTCATCGACCTGTTTTTTAATGTTGCTAGAGATGCCTTTTCCTTCATTTCCGATGATGAGGGCGATTTTCCCTTTTGTATTCCACTTGTGGCAAGGAGTACCGTTCATATCCGTTCCAAAGGTCCAGAAGCCTTCATCCTTGAGTTTGTCCAGAGTTTGGCTCAGATTGGTCACTCGAGCGATTGGAACGTGCTCAATAGCACCTGTGGCTGTTTTGGCAACGACAGGAGTAACTCCCACAGCACGGTGTTTGGGAATGATGACACCTGAAACATTGGTCGCATCGGCTGTTCTTAAGATGGATCCTAAGTTGTGAGGATCAGTTAGGCCATCCAGAATCAATAGAAGTGGATTTTCTTCTTGACGTGTTTTGGCAAGGATCTGATCCAGCTCACTATAGGCAAATTCAGATACTCGTAGAACAAAACCTTGGTGGACAGCACCTTCAGTCATCTCAGAGAGAGATTTTTTTGAAGTCCAAGAAATGGACACCTTCTTTTCTGTAGCCAGTTCCTTGACCTTCTCAACATTCTTACCTCGGAGATCTTCTTGGAGGTAGAGTTTGTTTCCTGTGTTTGCAAGGAGGGCTTCGGTAACGGCGTGGACGCCATAGACAATATCATTTGTTTTCATGCCTCTATTATAACACAAAACCCCGTCTTGCAACGGGATTTTCTTTATTCAAGAATCAGTAAACCATCTTTAACTGCAAATGGGTCTTTTTCATTGATACGATCGTAAAACATGATACCGTTAATGTGGTCAATTTCATGTTGAACAACAATGGAGTTGTAGCCTTTTAGCTTGATACGGTGTTTTTCTCCATCTTTGTCAAAGTAGTCAACAGTAACGCGGGCATGGCGAACAACATAGCCAGGCACGTTGCGGTCAACAGACAGGCAGCCTTCTCCTTCGCCAAGAGCAGCGTCTTGAACAGAGTGAGAGACGATTTTTGGATTGTACATAATGGCTTGTAAGTCGTAGGCTTCCTCTGGAGTTTCGCCTTCTTCAACAATATTTGGCACCAAAACAGCGATAATCCGTTTTGAAATATCCAACTGGGGAGCAGCCAGTCCAACCCCACCTCGTAGTCCCATTTTTTCAGCCATGACAGGATCTTGGGAATGTTTGAGGAATTGCATCATCTTTTCGCCAAGGATGATTTCCTGATCAGATAGGGGGAAAGTAACTTCCTCAGCAACCGCGCGTAGAGTTGGGTTCCCCTCGCGAATAATATCTTTCATATCAATTAAGTGAGCAGCTTTTGTAATACGTTCTATAGCAGACATTTTCTCTCCTTTCATTACCTCTACATGATAACACAAAATGACAAGGATTGGAAGCATTACGGTATCGAGCTTTTATAGAAAATGCCTAGTAGGTTCGATTCAATTGTGAAAGAATTACTTATCTGTGATATAATAAAAAGAAAAGGCTTGCATAAGAAAGTAGGGAGAATGAAGATGCAAAGAAGACAAGATCGAAATCAGCGTGGTTCAGCTTTTCGTTTTATGAAGGGCTTGGTAAACTTTTTTAGGAGTTATCGTAAGTGGAGCAATAAAGGATTTGTGGCGATACTCTTGCTAGCAGTTGCTTTATCAATGGGCTTGGTCTTATTGTTTGAAAGTTTCCAAGGAATTCCCTTGACCAGTCAAAAAAAGGATACCATTTCTCAAGAAGCAAATAAGACGAACCAAAATGCTAAAGATCAGGAAGAGGAAAAAACTGCAAGAATTATGGCCAACGGTGATCTCCTCTATCATATTCCCATCTATCGTTCTGCCTTAAAAGAAGATGGAACCTATGATTTTCATGAAAATTTTGACTATGTGAAACCATGGCTCAAACAAGCAGACCTGATTATAGGCGACTTTGAAGGTACGGTAAACAAGGACCACTATTTGGCAGGTTATCCTCTCTTTAATGCACCTGGAGAAGTCATGGATGCCATCAAGGATGCTGGTTATCAAGTGCTAGACTTGGCGCATAATCATATCCTAGATTCACAAATAGAAGGTGTGGTCTCAACAGCAGATGCTATTGAAAAGGCAGGAATGACACCTATTGGCGTGTATACGCATGAGTCGCGTGATCAAGCTCCTCTCGTTATCAAGGAAGTGAACGGTATCAAGATTGCACTTTTGGCCTATTCTTATGGATTTAATGGAATTGAGCAAAGTATTTCCCAAGAAGACTATAACCGCTATCTTTCAGATCTAAATGAAGACAAGATGAAGGCTGAAATTGAACGAGCAGAGAAGGAAGCGGATATTACCATTATCATGCCTCAGATGGGTGTGGAGTATCGCTTGGAACCAACTGAAGAACAAAAGGTTCTTTATCACAAGATGATTGATTGGGGAGCGGATATTATCTTTGGTGGACACCCTCACGTTGTGGAACCATCTGAAACAGTTGAAAAAGATGGGGACAAGAAACTCATCATCTATTCAATGGGGAACTTCATTTCCAATCAACGAATCGAAACTATGCAAGATGAAGAGAATGCTAAGTGGACAGAGCGTGGCGTTCTCATGGATGTGACCATTAAGAAAAAGGCTGGTAAGACGACAATCGAAACTGCTAAAGCACATCCTTCTTGGGTAAACCGTACACCAAAAGGAACCTATTCTCCTGAAGGTTATCCACTCTTCCTTTACCAAACTTATATCTTAGAAGACTTTATCGAGGGTGGCAGTCATCGTGATCAATTAGATGAAGCGACTAAGGAACGAATTGATACAGCCTATAAAGAAATGAACGAACATGTGGGATTGAAGTGGGACTAGCTTGAATCCAGAGGAAAGTAAATGACGATTAAAGTAATTGCGACAGATATGGATGGGACATTGCTGGATGCTAGAGGCCAGATTGATATCCCACGCTTGGAAAAGATTTTAGATCAATTGGATCAAAGGGGTATTCATTTTGTCATCGCGACGGGCAATGAAATTCACCGCATGAGGCAACTACTGGAGCACTTGGTGGATCGAGTTGTTCTGGTTGTTGCCAATGGCGCTCGTATATTTGAAAACAATGAACTGATTCAGGCTCAGACTTGGGATGATGCTATTGTCGACAAGGCTTTGGCTCATTTCAAGGGGCGAGCGTGTCAGGACCAGTTTGTTGTAACGGGTATGAAGGGTGGTTTTGTCAAAGAAGGTACGATTTTTACAGAACTTGAAAGTTTTATGACTCCAGAAATGATTGAAAAATTTTACCAACGGATGCATTTTGTAGATGAGTTAACATCCGACCTCTCTGGTGGTGTGCTCAAGATGAGTATGGTTGTTGGTGAGGAACGTTTGAGTTCAGTCTTGGAAGAAATCAATGGGCTCTTTGATGGCCGTGTTCGGGCTGTCTCGAGTGGCTATGGTTGCATTGATATCCTCCAAGCTGGGATTCATAAAGCATGGGGCTTGGAAGAATTACTCAAGCGCTGGGACTTGAATCCCCAACAAATCATGGCTTTTGGTGACAGTGAAAATGATGTTGAAATGCTTGAAATGGCTGGAATTGCCTATGCGATGGAAAATGCTGATGATAAAGCCAAAGCTGTTGCGACGGCTCTAGCGCCAGCCAACAGCCAAGGAGGAGTTTACCAAGTCTTGGAGAACTGGTTAGAAAGAGGAGAATGAAGTGGCAGTACAGTTATTAGAAAATTGGCTTCTAAAGGAACAGGGTAAAATCCAAACCAAGTATCGTCACTTAAATCAGGTTTCTGTTCTAGAGCCAGATATTCTCTTTATTGGGGATTCTATTGTTGAGTATTATCCTCTACAGGAGTTGTTTGGGACTTCGAAGGCGATTGTCAATCGAGGCATTCGTGGCTATCAGACAGGGCTGTTACGAGAGAACCTTGATGCGCATCTATACGGTAGTGCGGTAGATAAAATTGTCCTTCTGATTGGGACGAACGATATCGGAAAGGATGTTCCTGTGAATGAGGCTCTTAATAATCTCGAAGCTACCATTCAATCTATTGCTCGCGATTACCCACTGACAGAGATTAAATTGCTTTCTATTTTGCCAGTCAATGAGGAAGAGGAGTACAAGCAGACAGTCTATATCCGCACGAATGGAAAAATTCAGAAATGGAATCAAGCATATCAAGAGCTTGCTTCTGCCTATATGCAGGTAGAATTTGTGCCAGTTTTTGATAGTTTGACAGACCAAGCAGGCCAACTCAAAAAAGACTATACTACTGATGGGTTGCACCTTAGTATTACTGGTTATCAGGTTTTGTCAAAAGCCCTGAAATCCTATCTTTTTTAGTTAGTCGATTTCCTTTTTGCATTTTTGAGTTAGATAAGGTATAATGGTTTTATTGTCTTTTGGGGTCGTTACGGATTCGACAGGCATTATGAGGCATATTTTGCGACTCGTGTGGCGACGTAAACGCTCAGTTAAATATAACTGCAAAAAATAACACTTCTTACGCTCTAGCTGCCTAAAAACCAGCAGGCGTGACCCGATTTGGATTGCTCGTGTTCAATGACAGGTCTTATTATTAGCGAGATACGATCAAGTTTTGTCTAGCGGCTTGATAAGAGATTGATAGACTCGCAGTTTCTAGGCTTGAGTTATGTGTCGAGGAACTGTTAAACTAATACATAACCTATGGTTGTAGACAAATATGTTGGCAGGTGTTTGGACGTGGGTTCGACTCCCACCGGCTCCATTATTCCTTGGTAAAACGTTGTTAAATCAACGTTTTTTATTTTTGTCTTTGGTATTCCTTGGTATTCTTTTGCGAAAAAGGGAGTTACAAACAGACCCTAAAACAGACCCTATTTTTAAAAAAAGGGATACAAAAAAGGATACAACATTTGTCGTATCCTAGAAATAATTTTTCTTTTCTACGGAAGACATGGGATTCGAACCCACGCACGCTGTTACACGCCTACCGCGTTTCCAACACGGCCTCTTAAGCCTCTTGAGTAATCTTCCAATACTTACTCAAATAGTCTACCATAAAGGCTCTTATCTTGCAATAAAAATTCTGGAAATAAGAAAAATGATAGAATTTGAAAGAAATTGATAAAAAACGCTTGACTTTGAAAGAAAGTGTGATAGAATGAATAGTGTAAACGATAACAGGAGGTGATTCAGTGTTAAAAACAGAGCGGAAGCAACTGATTTTAGAGGAGTTAAATCAACATCATGTAGTTTCTCTAGAAAAATTAGTTAATTTGCTAGAGACCTCAGAATCAACGGTTCGAAGAGATTTGGATGAGTTGGAAGTGGAAAACAAGCTTCGTCGTGTGCATGGTGGAGCAGAATTGCCCCACTCCTTGCAGGAAGAAGAAACCATTCAAGAAAAATCTGTCAAAAACCTTCAAGAGAAGAAGTTGTTGGCTCAGAAAGCAGCCTCTCTCATCAAGGAACAAGATGTCATCTTTATCGATGCTGGAACAACAACTGCCTTTTTGATTCATGAATTGGTTAATAAGAATGTTACAGTTGTGACCAACTCGATTCACCATGCTGCTCAGTTGGTTGAAAAGCAGATTCCAACTGTCATGGTTGGAGGAAGTGTCAAGATGGCGACAGATGCTAGCATCGGGGGCGTTGCTCTTAACCAGATTAACCAATTGCACTTTGACCGTGCCTTTATCGGAATGAATGGTGTGGACGATGGCTATTATACGACTCCTGATATGGAAGAGGGTGCTGTGAAGCGTGCTATTTTGGAGAATGCCAAACAGACCTATGTCTTGGTCGATTCGTCAAAAATTGGACAAACTTGCTTTGCCAAGGTAGCACCACTCAAACGAGCTATTGTTATTACAAGTCAAGGGCATGAGCTCTTGCAGGCTATTAAGGAGAAAACGGAGGTAATAGAAGTATGATTTATACAGTCACACTCAATCC
>CAUTTK010000090.1:0-5915 GCA_963541475.1 uncultured Streptococcus sp.
CTGAAAAGTGCGGACGGGAGGTAAAATTATCCAGTGGATGATTTTAGCCAACCAAGTAATTTCATCCCTATCAACCTTTTTTCTGTTCAAGTGGGACGACTGCTAGTGTCTTTCCTAAACTGGCTAAAACTTTCAAGACTGTATCCAACTGAGGACTAGTCTTTCCTGTTTCCATTCTAGCTATAACAGGCTGGCTTACTCCACTAAGTTCTTCTAGCTTTTTCTGACTGATGCCTTGCTCATGTCTGGCTTCAATCAACTCACTCATGATAGCCACTCGCATATCACTTTCAAGAATTTCCTCCTTGGTAAAGAGTTCAGATCGGACATCCTTCCAATTACTACCAATAGCACTATTCTTCATCACTTAACCTTCTTTCTTTTAAGTCCTTTAGTTCACGCTTGGCTTTTTCAATCTCTCTCCTAGGAGTTTTCTGAGTCTTTTTGACAAAATGATGTAAAAGGACAAAACTCCCATCAAGCCACGCTACAAATAAAATTCGATCTCTCAGAGGTCTTAGTTCCCATATCTCATCTTCCAAATGTTTCATATAGGGTTCCCCAGCTCTCGTCCTATGCTGACTGAGCAACTCGATATAGTCATTTAATTTATTGAGTTTGATGCGGCTATCCTTACTTTTCTGACTAGCCAATTCTCTCATATAATCCAAGACTGGCTCATTTCCATTTTTGTCCTTATAGAAGTAAATCGTATGCACCAAGCAACCTCTTTCTAATCAAATTATAACTCAAAAGTTATTAAAAGTAAATCCTAACATTTATAAAAAGAAGACCTTAGAAAAATTCCAAAGGTCTCATCTTTATTATTCGAAAAAATTACGAGAAGAGTTATAAATTGAAGGCAATCCTTACTATTATTCCAGCTCTATTCCCTTCTCTCGGAGATTAGCCAGACATTCCTCATAGTAGGCGTCGTCATGTTCGCTATATATAGGACTAGTCAACTTCTCCTCTGCTAAATCTTCATAGAGAGGGCAAGTCTTACCACGGTAGTTCTTGTCCAGCCACTCTGGACTGACATTGTAGCCACGGTTAGCCATCTCCTCCATGATCAAGCGATGATAGGCATAGAGACGATAGGGCGAGTGGGTAAAAACATAGTCCACCGTCGCATGCTTTCTGCCCCAGCCATTGCCACGCAGGGCGCAACACTCTCGATGTTGCCCCAAAAGTTGAGGACGGGGAAGTTGTGAAATCAAAGCCTCATGCCAAAGTCTCATGGGAGTCTCCTTTCAGTAACGTCGAATGTTGCAAGTAGGTATTTGGATAGCGTTCAAGCAAGTCTCGAGTCTTAGCGATTACATCTTCCTTGGAAGCCTGACCAAAGCGGTAACGATCCAGCAAGAGCATATAGTCTTTGCGCTCAACATCTGTCGCTTTCTTTTTGAAATATCCCCAAATATGCTGAAAAGCATTGCAAACCTGACCCCTGTGTTCTGGGATTTGACAGGCGCGGTCAATCATCTCTTGAACCTTACTCAGCTCCACCACTTCTTGCTTGAGATACTGGCGAAGCTCATTGTATATGTTACTGGAATAGCTCAAAACGAGGTATTTATTTCTAGCCCAGAGTTGCTGGCAAAGGGCACGTTGGTTGTTATTATTCATAATTCACATTATACCACGATTACTCTATGAACTCAGTCACTTTTACATCGTAAGTATTCTGAAGATTGAGCCAAGTTATCATCGAGATATTAGTGACCTTTGCTAACTTCCGAGCAATATCATTACTAATCGATTCCTCACCATTCACTAATTTACCGAGCTCCATTTCAGAAATTCCTAAACACTCTGCAAATTCTTTTTGCGTTACGTTATACTCTTCAATCAACTCTTCAACATACTGACCTGGATGAAAAGCAATCAGATCTTTGTATTCATTAATTTTATTAGTCATAGTGATTGCTGACCTCCTATATTTCTATTGAACTTATTGGACTACAAACTGTTTGTCAGGATGTTATTTATAATTCTGAATCTTGTCAAACAATAACGCTAAATTAGAATATCCATTCGTCATTTCATTTTGTTTTATAAATTGCCATGATTGTTCGTAATCGTCTGTCGGGCATCTGCTTTGGAAAAGTGCTAAAATCTCTTCTACTCCTGCATCGCCTTTTTCTTCATACTGGTCTATCAAATCATCAGCGGCACCTATTTTTTCATGATTTGGTAATATCTTGCCAAATAAAACATGCTCCAAATTAACAGAATTATAATACACAAAAGTTTGAACCAACTTCCGCTTAACCAACAAGGAAGTCCCATCTTTAATCAACTGATTGACATGCCTTGCCTTTCTCTGTCTCGTTTCAATAATATCCATTTTCTTCTTCGTCGTTGAAAATAGTAGCCTCCGAGTTTGTAAATCATATTGAAATGAATCTGTCCCTTCCATAGAATCGTCTACAACTAAAGAAGTTGGATTCATAAACATGCCATCTGTATCTGTTACAAAGGCAACAAACAGTAAATCACTTACTTCCCATTTTTCTGTAGCAAGAACCTCGCAAATTCTATCACTTGCAATTTTCGTTCCAGACGAGGTAGAATATCTCCTATCTGAAAAGACATCTCCATACATCACCTTTAGTGTGATATGCATATTCTCCAATCGTTCTACTAATGAATCTGTTACAAATCCTACAACAGTCTCATCGGATTCTCCCTCTACAAATACTAGAATAACCTTTCTACTTTTATTCGCCAAGCTTTATCCCTGCCTTTCTCAAAGCTCGTTTAATTTTACTATTAGAGACTCCTTGATACAATTCTTCTTCGTGTCCACCCAGCTGAATTCCTCTCAAGTAAATATCTCTTAAGTTATTGCTTGGCTTAATGCCAGTTAGACGGATATAACGATTTGTCGGACAAGCTGTTGAGAACACAACCTTGTAGGAAGGAAGTTTTTCTAGTACACGTAGATTATGAGAAGTAAAAATGAGTTGTCCTTTGGCACTTTCAGAAAAAATTTCAATCAACTCGCCTAGTAGATATTCAAATACACCTGCATCCAATTCATCAATGACAGCGATAATATTCTCCTTATTATATACTTCCACCAAAAAACCAAGCATACTAATAATTTTACGAATCCCTTCAGATTCGTGTTTTAGAGAGAATCTTTTACCTGCACGATTGGAAATAAAACTAACATTTCTTATTTTTTGTCCATCACTTCGAATCTCTATCTCACTTGCTTCCATTTCAAGTCGCAAGTCAGGGATAATAATGGGAACAATTTCATTCAAATAGTCAATCGTACTCTCATAAACACTATAAATTTCTTCATTTATAGAAGTTCCTCCACTTTGAAGAAACATAGGGATAATCCCCTGATAACTCACATGAGAGTCACGATTCTGATAGTTAATTGTGATAGGAGTAACCCCACTACTATTCAAACTAGATAACTCTTGGGTGAAGATCCTCAAATTTTGATAAAAGTCTTGAATGACATTATAAATTTCAACAAGCGTCGATAAATCTTGCTTACTTGAAGTATAAATAAATCCTACTAATTCTTTTGAGAAAACAAAGGAACGATTATCATCAATAATTGTCTTTGTTAAAACACTAACTGCGTCCTTTCCCATAATACTTCTTTGAGATTTTAAATAGCCCGTATGTCGCGGTTGCTCTGTATCAAAATTACTTCCCTCATATTCATATCTCAGTAAATAGCGGTATCTAGCCCCAGATTCCAGAGGTTTATAGGCAAGTTCTTCTTTTACAACCATTACATCTTGCACGCCTGTAGGTTCACTTGCAACAAACTCGACTTTATATCGAATGATATAGGTTTCTGGGACTTCTAATTCTAAAGTAATCGCATTTTCCCCTACTTGGTCTATGGCATTAAAAATCCCTTTTGTATGTTGTGGAATAGACTCTCCTCTCATCAAGGCAGATAGAACTTCAAATACATCTACAACAGCTGTTTTCCCAGAGCCATTCTGACCATAAATTCCCGTTACATTGATAAAGTCAGATTTATTTTGAAAATCAATAACTCCATACTGCACGTTCTTAATATTCTCTATGATGAGACTCCTTAATTTTACCATGATTTCGGACTCCTTAGTTTTTCTCATCTTAATTATATCAAAAAAAGTCATTTTACATGACTTTTTTTGATTTATTTTCTAATTTTTTCTCTATTATTTGAAAACCAATTCTATTTCCTACTCAACATTCACATATCTATTAAGCAATGAGGATGCAAAGCCGTAGTGTTCAAATACTCTACAATTGATATACAAAGCCGACTCCCCATCATCCTTCAAACTCTTTCAAAAACTTTTTGAGTTCAGCATCGGCTTCTGGTGTGGTTCCGCGTAGTTGACCGAGCATTTCGAGTAGGGAAGCGGTTTGGTTTTGGATTGCTTCATTTGTCGTGTTAATCTTGCTGACGATATCTGTCAATGGTTCGACTTCTTCTTCCTCAAAGGTATCTACATAGCGAGGGATATTGAGGTTATAGTCATTTTCAACGATTTCTTCATAACTTGCCAGATGGGCAAACTTATCAATCTCCTCACGTGACTTGTAGGCTTCCAGAATCTTTTCGATATGAACATCCGTCATGATATTCTGATTTTTCCCCTTATCAAACTCCTTAGAAGCATCGATAAAGTAGACATCACGGTTGGTACGGTTCTTTTTGAGAATGATAACCGTAGTCGGAATGCTGGTATTAAAGAAGATATTAGCTGGAAGACCGATAACTGTATCAATGGCTCCTTCTTCTAACAAGGCCTTACGAATGGTCCCTTCCGCATTTCCACGGAAAAGAACACCGTGGGGAAGGACGATAGCCATAACTCCATTATCCTGCTTGAGATGGTAGTAACCATGCAAGAGAAAGGCAAAGTCAGCCTTAGACTGGGGTGCCAGTTTCCCAAAAGGAGAGAAACGAGGGTCATTCAGGAATCCAGAGCTTGCTGACCACTTGGCAGAGTAGGGAGGGTTCATGAGAACACCGTCAAAGTTGGTTGGCTCTTGAGTCGGCCAGTCTTCATCCAGTGTATCAGCATTGTGGAGGAATTGATTTTCAACAGGAACACCGTGTAGGATCATGTTCATCCGAGCCAAGTTATAGGTCGAGGTATTGAGCTCCTGACCAAAGTAGACCACTGTCTGCGGTTTGTGAGAGTATTTCTTGGCATTGAGCAAGAGGGAGCCAGACCCCATAGTCGCATCGTAGATGGTAAAGCCTAGCTGATCCTCACGACCCAAAAAGGCAATCTGAGTCATGAGTTTGGCAACAGGCTGAGGTGTATAGAACTCACCAGCCTTCTTACCCGAGTCAGTCGCAAACTGACCAATCAGATACTCATAAGCATCCCCCAGCATATCTCCAGCATGACCAGCCACATCTAGCACAGCCAACTCTTTCATGACTGCTGCCACCGTTTGGTTTTGCTTTTGCGGAGTTGCCCCTAACTTTTTGGAATAGAGGTCAATATCTTCAAAGAGATTTTCATAGAGTTCATCACTCTGCTCAATATCTCGAAAACCCTGAGCCAAATCTTCCAGCTGGAAAGTCCCCTCATTGACACGTGCTACTAGAGCCGTAAAGGTCAACTCAGGCTTGATACTATAGTTGAGTTCGTCCTTCATGACTGCAAGAATATCCTCGTGGGTATCCGCATCCTCATAGTAGTTACGATAGACCTCAAGGGCAGCCTCTAGGCTCTCACTCCCCTCCTCCATAGTCTCCGCCACGAAAAAGAGCATCTTATCTGACAGGTACTTATAAAAGACCATACCCAAGAGATAGGACTTGTAGTCATTGGCATCCATCTTAGAGCGGAGAACATCCGCTGAGTTCCACAGGGCTTGGTAGAGCGACTGGGAAGTTTGTGTTGTTTCCATAATGTTTCTTTCTA
>CAUTTK010000091.1:0-5777 GCA_963541475.1 uncultured Streptococcus sp.
CCTGGGTCAAAGGACTGGTTGAGGAACTCAGGTCCGATATTTTCAAGACCTTCAAGTTTTGAATAGTCAAGCGGTACCAAGAGGTCTTCGTCCTTCATCTTGTTAATCATGTACTCACTAGGGATGGCAATGTCGTAGGTCGTTCCACCCTGCTTGATCTTAGTATACATGGCTTCGTTGGAGTCAAAGGTCTCATACTGGACTTGGATTCCTGTTTCTTCTGTGAATTGCTCCAAGAGTTCAGGATCGATATAATCCCCCCAGTTGTAGATAACCAATTTTTGACTATCTCGGCTATTGATTTTACTATCTAGATGAGTCGCAATTCCCCATAAGACAAGGATAATGGCTGCAATTCCTGCTAAAAATGAATAGAGTTTTTTCATGCTTGCTCCTCCTTCTCACGTGAGATAAAGTAATAACCAACCACTAGGATAATACTAAAGAGAAAGACGAGGGCAGACAGGGCATTGATTTCTAGCGAAATTCCCTTACGCGCACGAGAGTAAATCTCGACTGACAAGGTTGAAAAGCCATTTCCCGTCACAAAGAAGGTCACGGCAAAGTCATCTAGCGAATAGGTGAAGGCCATGAAATAACCTGCAATGATAGACGGAGTCAGGTAAGGAAGCATAATTTCCTTGAACATCTGAAATTGACTGGCACCAAGGTCATAGGCCGCATGAATCATATCTCCGTTCATTTCCTTGAGTCGAGGCAAGACCATCAAGACTACGATAGGAATGGAGAAGGCCACGTGACTAGATAGAACGGTCAAAAAGCCAAGTGAAAACTTGAGTTGGGTAAAGAGAATCAAGAAGCTGGCACCAATCATAACGTCAGGTGCAACCATGAGGATATTATTGAGTGAAAGAAAGGCTTCTTGGTATTTCTTACGAGACTGATAGATGTAAATGGCACCAAAAGTCCCGATAATGGTCGCTATCAAGGCTGACAGAAAGGCCAAGAAAAAGGTCTGGGTCACAATTAACATAAGGCGACCATCACCAAACATGGTTTTAAAATGGCTCAAGCTAAAGCCTGTAAAGCTATTCATGTCGTTGCCTGCATTAAAGGCGTAACCAATCAGGTAAAAAATCGGCAGGTAGAGGACAAGAAAGACCAGTCCCAGATAAAGGTTGGCAAATTTTTTCATCGTTCTCTCCTTTCCTTGGTCACCCACATGGTGATGAACATGGTCAAGATGAGAATCACACCGATGGTTGAACCCATACCGTAGTTATCATTGGTCAGGAAGTTCTGCTCAATGGCTGTACCAAGAGTGATAACGCGGTTCCCACCAATCAAACGGGTCAGCATGAAGAGACTCAAACTGGGGATAAAGACGGATTGAACCCCACTTCTCACCCCATTCATCGATAGAGGGAAGATGACATGGCGGAAGGTTTCCCACTTGGTCGCACCGAGGTCGTAGCTGGCATTGATGAGATTGTTATCCATATCGTCCAAGACATTGAAAATCGGCAAGATCATAAAGGGAAGCTCGATGTAGCTTGCGACAAAGATAAAGGAGAAATCGGTAAAGAGCAACTGTTGCGAACCAATTCCGATAAATTCCAAGAATTGGTTAATAGAGCCATTCTGACCAAAAATCCCGATAAAGGCATAGGCCTTGAGGAGCAGGTTAATCCATGTCGGCAGAATGATCAGCATGAGCCAGAGTTGACGGTGCTTGAGACGAGTCAAAAAGAGGGCTGTCGGATAGCTGATAAGGAGGGTTACAAAGGTCACAATTCCTGCATAAAGTACTGAGTTGAAACTCATCTTTAGATAGGTCAAGTTTTGTGACGTAAAGTAAGATTTATAGTTTTCTAAACTGAACTGGCCTTCGATATTGAAAAAGGATTGACCGAAAATCAAGGCCAAGGGTGCCAATACAAAGAGGGCAATCCAGAGCATGTAGGGCACTACAAAGAGTTTAGAGCTTGTTTTCTTCATCTCTTTCCTCCTCGATTGCATTGATCAGACCTGCTTCTTGCTCTTCGATTTCTACGTACTCCTCAATACGAGCATCGAACTCTTCTTCGGTTTCGTTGAGACGCATGATATGGATGTCTTCTGGTTCAAAGTCCAGACCGATTTCCTCACCCACGATAGCCTTACGGGTTGAGTGGATCATCCATTCATTTCCAAGTTCGTCATAGGCGATGATTTCATAGTGAACCCCACGGAAAAGCTGGGTATCGACCTTAACTTGGAGCTTGCCTTCTTCAGGAAGAGTAATGCGCAAGTCCTCTGGACGAATAACGACCTCAACAGGTTCATTTGGCTTCATCCCCCCGTCGACCGCTTCGAAGCGTTTGCCGTTAAACTCAACCAAGTAGTCCTCAATCATGGTACCTGGCAAGATATTTGACTCACCGATAAAGGTAGCAACAAAATGGTTGATCGGCTCGTCGTAGATATCCACAGGTGTTCCAGACTGAACAATCTCGCCATCATTCATAACGAAAATCCAGTCACTCATGGCAAGGGCTTCTTCCTGATCGTGAGTGACAAAGACAAAGGTAATGCCCAATCGTTGTTGCAATTCACGGAGTTCGTACTGCATGTCTGTTCGCAATTTCAAGTCCAGCGCTGACAAGGGCTCGTCCAACAAAACCACACGGGGTTGGTTAATGATAGCACGGGCAATGGCCACACGCTGACGTTGTCCTCCAGAGAGTTTACGGATGGAACGTTTTTCATAACCTTCCAACTGAACCATCTTGAGAACTTCCGCTACGCGTTGCTCGATTTCTTTCTTGTCAATCTTACGCAAGCGAAGTGGAAAGGCAACATTTTCAAACACATTCATATGTGGAAACAAGGCATAGGATTGGAAGACAGTATGGACGTCTCGCTTGTTGGTTGGGATGTCATTGATACGGACACCATCCAGCAAAATATCTCCTGTCGTCGCATCCAGTAAACCTGCAATGATGTTAAGGATAGTTGATTTCCCTGAACCAGACGCGCCTAGAAGGGTATAGAATTTCCCTTCTTCCAACTCAAAGTTGATGTCTTTGAGAACCTTGGTGTTGCTGTCTTCAAAAACTTTAGAGACGTTTTTGAATTCAATAATTGGTTTTTTCAATTGTCATTTATTCCTTCTTTTTCATAGATTAACAGATCAGGGCTCTGTCAGGCCGCTACTACCTCGTGTAGGAGATTGAACTGCCTACATTCTTCTGCACTGACGATAGGCTTTCACCCCCTTTCCATGACATAGCAGCAGCTTTTCAACTACAGCTTCCTACTTGCTTTCACCTAAAATACGGACTTCTCTCTCAAGAGTGACGCCAGAGTGTTCTTTGACTTTTTCAATCACAGACTCAATCAAGTCTTCGTAGTCTTTGGCCGTTCCATCTGCGACATTGATCATAAATCCTGCGTGTTTTTCTGACACTTCTACTCCACCGATACGATAGCCTTTCAAGCCAGCCTCTGAAATTAATTGACCTGCAAAATGCCCGACTGGACGTTTAAAGACCGAACCACAAGATGGATATTCTAAAGGTTGCTTAAGTTCACGGAGATGCGTCAAGCGATCCATTTCTTGCTTGATAACCTGATGGCTTCCTGGAGCAAGGGCAAATTTAGCTGACAAGACAACTGCACCAGACTCTTGAATGGCTGAGTGGCGGTAACCAAAAGCCAAATCTTTGGCAGACAGGGTCTCGATTGCTCCATCCTTGGTCAAGACCTTACAAGACTGTAAGATGTGGGCAATCTCGCCACCATAGGCACCCGCATTCATAAAGACAGCACCACCGATACTTCCAGGGATGCCACAAGCGAATTCAAATCCAGTCAAACTGTGACGGAGGGCAATGCGTGTTGTTTCAATCAAGTTGGCTCCAGCTTCTGCCTCAATGGTATAACCATCAACAGAAACATTATTGAGCTTGTCACACAAGATGACAAATCCACGAATTCCACCATCACGAACGATGATGTTGCTAGCATTTCCAAGAACCATCCAAGGGATATTTGCTTGATTGGCAAATTTGACAACGCGAGCCAACTCAAAACGATTTCGTGGAAAGACCAAATAATCGGCCTCTCCACCTACTTTTGTATAACTATAGCTATGCAGGGGTTCTTTGAAACGGATATCAATCCCTTCTAAGATTTCAAGCATTTTTTCTCTTATTGACATGTTACTCTTCCTTTTTCAAAATTCATTCCATTATACCATTTTTAATACCATTTGACGACCAGAAAAAGACCTTGTTTGGTTTTTGCACATAAAAAGAGGTTTCCCCTCTTTTTATGATTTTTTGCAAAAGATAGCCTTTGTTCCATAGGCAACCAGAACAAGTTCAAGTGCTAGGACAACTTCAACCAAGACTGGACTTGTAATCCATCCTACTTGAGCAAGAGATGGTGCCAGGTCAAAGAAGGCATGTAGGCCATAGGCTGCTAGGAGATAAATCCATTTCTTCTGGCGAACAGCTTGGTAAACCCAAACAGTCAAGAGTAATTGGAAACCTAGCGCCAAGATTCTCTCAAAACCAAGCAAATAAATCTGCCATACAGATAGCGACTGGATAGTTTTCAACATATTTTCAGACAGCAATTGCATGACCTGTGGATTCTGAGTTTGAACTGCCGAAAGCACGATGTAAAGATTGAAGAGACTGGTAAGACCTAAGAAAATCAATTCCAAACCACCATGACCTAACCCATAAGCCAAGGCATCTGCCTTTTCCAAATTTCTCTTTTTCTCCAACCATTTGAAGAAAATAAGGCGAGCTGTTTCCTCAAAAAGGGCTGCCATGGCTAGGCCATAGATGATATAGACAAGCGGATGGTCTTGCAAGAGGGCAATACTACCGTCTTTTTGAGGATGCAAAACCAAGATATGCACCAGTTTTTCTAAAATCTGTGAAGAGACAAAGAAGGCGACAGCCCCCAAGCCCAAGACAGCTAGATTGATCTGATATTTCTTTTTGGCATACCAAATGCTTCCTAGCAAGAAAGCCAGCAACGGCACCATGGTAATGATAATATGAATGGTCATTTTCGTCTCCTACTCTGCCTTTTCAATATCTTTTCTCATCTCGTCAACATTGAACTTAGCAAACAAGTATTGACGGTCTTGGACTGGGAAACGTTGGTCCAACTGGTCAACAGCTCCCACCTCGATAATTCCTTCCTTGATGACAAAGTCCATGACATGTCCACCGAAGGTCAAATCATCTGAGATGAAGTGCAGATGGTAGCCTGCCACACTTACTCCATGGAAAATCTCTGGCGTCCAGAAACCAACGATGGTCCCCGCCACATTGTCACGACTATATTCTGGTTGATGGGTTGCGACATCAGCAAACTTGGTATCGGGTGTCGACTTGGGAATCATGCGCACATGCATATGCGAAAATTCCCCACGAATCTTGATAGAGCGGAAAAGATTTTCCCCATCATAATAAGACTCGATTCGCTCTTCCAATTCCTTGTCCGTCATCTCAAAGCGCTGGCGGAAAATGACCTCTGCCTGATGTGGTACTACTGCTGCATAAGGAATAAGGGCATCTGGTGATACTTCTACAATTTCTGGTTGTTCTCCTGAGCCTTTGGCCTGATAGGCCTTGCCATCTAAGACAATCAATTCTCCATCAATAGAATCCAAGGTTCCCAAACCAAGGTCACCATGTTCTAGCAATTCTCCTACTGTCATAGTACCACCATAAAGGCCAGCCATCAAGGCTCCAAGGGTATTGTATTGAAATAATTTCACTGGTTCCTGCACGTTCTTATCCATTCACTTTCTT
>CAUTTK010000092.1:0-5700 GCA_963541475.1 uncultured Streptococcus sp.
AGTTGTTGTTTTGTTTTTCTCATTCTTATGACTTTCTAATAGAATCTTGCGGATAGTGCGCACGCGCACCTCCAATTAATTTTGGACGACTAGCAAGAGCCGTTACATGGGCATGCCCAATCTCTCTCAAAAGAGGGCGAATCGGAACCTGAACATGCTTAACATGCATACCAATTGCAGTGTCTCCGATATCCAATCCAGCATGAGCCTTGATAAATTCAACCTCGACTGGATCCTGCATAAACTTGAAGGCTGCCAATTGACCCGAACCTCCTGCATGAAGAGTAGGAAGGACACTAACGATTTCCAGACCAAACTGCTCTGCAACCTGACGTTCAACAACGAGAGCCCGATTGACATGTTCACAGCCTTGAACAGCTAGATGAATTCCTTTTTTCTCTAGGATATCTAGGATGGTCTTCACAATGATTTCGCCAATTTCTTGGCTGGATTCCTTGCCAATCTGACCACCTATCACCTCACTAGAAGAGAGGCCCAAAACAAAGATAGATCCCTGCTTCAAATTGGCCTTTTCCAACACATCTTCTACAATCTGGCTTGTTTCTCTCTGAATATCTTTTTCCTTCATACTTGATACCTCTTTTGTCATTATCTATCATATCGTTTTTTCTTGTTTTTAGCAAGATAGACAAACTAGAAAGCTTTCTCAATTACGCATAAAACTCCCAGAATTGACTGGGAGTTAGCTAGTTTCTATTCTATTTATGTATATTTCAACCGTCGTTCCTTTGTCGGGAGCAGAATCAATCTTCATCTGATAATCTTCTCCAAAATGAAGTTTGAACCGTTGATCAACATTTTGCAGACCAACTCCTCCACGTTTGAGTTGACTTTGACTACTATCGCCAGCAGCTTGGAAACCAACGCCATCATCCTCAATACGGATGACTAGTCCTGAATCCTTTTTCTGAACAGAAACTTTAATATGTCCCTGACCTTCCTTCTCCTTGATGCCATGGTAAAGGGCATTTTCTACCAAAGGTTGTAACACCAACTTGGGTAAGACTAGCTTATCAAAGGCAGGATTTTCAGCAATCTCGTATTCCAGCTTATCTCCATAACGTTGTTTCTGGATAAAGAGATACTGGCGGACATGATTGATTTCATCAGAAAGAGAAATCAAATCCTTACCCTGATTGAGCGCCAAGCGGAAATAGGTTGCCAAGGACTTGGTCACCTGAACCACTCGCTGACTATCCTGAAATTCAGCCATCCAGATGATGGTGTCCAAGGTGTTATAGAGGAAATGGGGATTAATCTGGCTCGACAAGGCTTGAAGTTCATACTGCCGGGTCGTTTCTTCCTGCTTGCGAATAGCTACCATCAGCTGATCAATCTGATCCAACATGGCATTGAACTGGCGAGTCACCTCTCTCAACTCATAGGCACCAGTTTCCTTGGCACGCAGATTTTGTGTACCAGAAGCAATTTCCAGCATGGTTTCTCTCAAATCCTTCAAGGGAGCAATCCAGCGTTTAAGACTAAGCCACACCAAGCAGAGACAGGCAAGAAGAGATGTGAAACTGGCTCCAAGCAAGGTCCACATGAGTTGACTCCGAACCTGATCTAACTTTTCCAGCGAAGAAACTCCTATAACCGTCCAATCAGTTCCTGCAATCTGTTCCTGACTGACATAGGATTTGTGGTCTGGAGTATAACCTTGTCCCGTCTCAATATAGGGTTTCATAGCCTCCATTTCGCTAGCTGAGCTATAAACTGTGTGTTGAGGATGGTAGACAAATTCATGGTTTTCATTGATGATAAAGGCAAAACCCTGCTGACCCAACTGGAGTTGATGGAGATAGGCTTCCAGAGTTTCGTAGGAAATGTCCAAACGAAGCACACCTAGATTGACCCCCTTGGCATCAACAAGTTCCTGAGTGATAGAAATAACCCACTGACTATCCGACTTACGAGCTGGTGTCAAAACTGGCATGGCTCCCTGATGAATAGCCTTTTGGTACCAATCCTCAGCCATCATATCTGAGGAGGTTTTCATTTGCACACTGTCATCTGTAGAAATAACCTGACCTGACTTGGTGACCAGTACCACTGTTTTCAAGTCCTGGTCTGCCTTTAAGATGGTCAAAAACAGATCTCGGATTCCCTTGACCTTGTCTTGACTAGGATTATCAGCATAGGCTAGAACATCCGTCTGTCGCGTCAAACTGGTCGAGGTTGTTTCTAATTTTTTGATATAAGACTGGATAAAGTGGCTAGTTTGGCTAATAGTCGTCTGGCTATTGCCCTCAATGCTAGCCTCAATAGCTGATGAACTAGATTGATAGTAGAAAGTCCCAACCAGAGCCAGGAGGATGAGAAAGACCAGAAAGATGGAAATAACCATTTTGACTAGGAGAGAAGAACGCTTCATCGGCCTTCCCCCTTCTTAAACTGACGAGGTGTCACACCTGCAATCTGTTTAAAACGTTGAGTAAAATAGTTCATATCTTCAAAACCAACTTTTTCGGCTATCTCGTAAATCTTTAAATCTGTAGTCAGAAGCAAGAGCTTGGCTTGTTTGACACGCTCTCTCACCAGATAATCCTGAAAAGGCAAGCCCAATTCTTTCTTAATCAAAGAACTCAGATAAGTCGGACTAAAGCCCAAGTCACTGGCCAAAGACTTTAAACTAAACTGGCTATCAGCCAGATGGGACTGAATCTTCTGAGCAATATTTCCCTCAAACTTATCTGTCAGTAAACCTTGTAACTGCTCTTCCTTTTCTTCCTTGTCTAGTTTTTGCTTGATTTTCCCCAACATTTCCTCAATATCCTGACGAGAAAAGGGCTTGAGCAAGTAGTCATCCACACCGAGTTTGACAGCAGACAAGGCATAATCAAAATCATCGTAGCCTGTCAAAAAAACTAGATGCACCTGAGGAAATGTTTCTCGGACCAGACTGGCCAACTGGATGCCATTCAGCTGAGGCATGTTGATATCGGTTAAAATGATATCTGGCACCTGCTTTTGAATCAAGTCCCAAGCCTGCCTTCCATTTTCAGCCTGACCGATGATTTCCATATCGTAGGCTGCTACATTAACCAGCTTGGTCAAGCCTTGTCTTACCAGATATTCATCTTCTACGATTAAGATTGTATAGGTCATGCTTCTCTCCTTTGTACTAGTATCAGTATAGCAAAATTCTCCTCTAACTGCTTAGGAAAGCCCTCTTAATCAACATAATCTAGTAAATAAGCATATCCTTTTTCTTCCATTTGGTCTTTGGGAATAAAGCGGATAGAGAGACTATTAATACAGTAGCGCAAGCCACCCTTGTCCTGAGGCCCATCTGTAAAGACATGACCAAGGTGAGAATCCCCAACTCGGCTCCGCACTTCCATGCGCGTCATATTGTAGGACTTATCTTCCTTGTAGGTGGCAACATCTGGACTGATGGGTTGGGTGAAACTAGGCCAACCACAACCAGACTCAAACTTGTCCTTTGATGAAAAGAGGGGTTCGCCAGTTGCTACATCCACATAGATTCCAGATTCAAATTTATCCCAGTAGCGGTTTGAAAAAGCTCGTTCTGTTTGATTTTTCTGGGTAACTGCATACTCCTCAGGTGACAAGGTCTTTTTCAATTCTTCATCACTTGGCTTAGGATATTTGCTGGCATCGATGACGGGGTAGGCAGCTTGATTGACATTGATATGACAGTAGCCATTTGGATTTTTCTTGAGGTAGTCTTGGTGGTAATCCTCAGCCACCACAAAATTCTTCAAGTTTTCCTTTTCAACTGCCAGAGGTTGGTCGTATTTCTTAGCCACCTCATCAAAGACTTGGTTAATCACCTCTAAATCCTTGTCATCTGTGTAATAAACACCCGTACGGTACTGGGTCCCCACATCATTTCCTTGTTTATTTTTGCTAGTTGGATTGATAATGCGGAAGTAATGAAGCAGGATTTCCTTGAGGGAAATTTGCTTGGCATCATAAGTGACATGGACTGTCTCTGCATGACCTGTTTGGTTAATCAATTCGTACTTTGTTGTTTCTCCTTTACCATTTGCATAGCCTGAAACGGCATCTGTCACTCCGGGAACACGTGAGAAATATTCCTCCACTCCCCAGAAACATCCCCCAGCTAGATAAATTTCGTGTAAGTCTGCATCTTTACTAACTTCTGTTTTTTTCACTGTTTTTCCTCCTTGGCTAACTGCCGCCTTCTCAATTTGAGAGCTATCTGTCTGCCCTGCATTTCGCATCAATAGAAAATAGAAACCGCTTATGGCTAGGAAAAAAATCCCTGCCAAGACAAACAATTTTACTTTATCATTCATGACCTTTCCCTACCCCATTTCTTTTAATGTTTTTAAAATCATATCCTTATCCATAAAACCAGGTTGCGTTTTGACTAGCTTACCTTCCTTGTCTATAAAGGCTTGAGTTGGGTAAGAACGGACACCATAACTTTCTAAAAGTTTACCTGATGGGTCAATTAGAACTGGGAAATTTTTATAATCCAAGCCCTTGTACCAGTTCTTAAAGTCTGCTTCAGCTTGTTCCCCCTTATGTCCAGGAGACACCACTGTCAAGACCACATAATCATCACCAGCATCCTTAGCAATTTCATCTGTATCTGGTAGACTGGCTAGACAGATGGAACACCAAGAAGCCCAGAATTTGAGATAGACTTTCTTACCCTTGTAATCAGACAAGCGGTAGGTCTTGCCATCTACTCCTGTCAGTTCGAAATCAGCGACTGCCTGACCTTTAGTCGCAGTTTGCATACTGACTTGTTCTATTTTTGTTTGCTCCTTCATAGTAGCTTCGTCTGACATATTTTTAGCAGAACAGGCTGCCAAGCAACAGATTGAGCCGACTCCAAGGAGACATGTTTGCCATTTTTTCATTTCTTCTTCCTCTCTATTCAAATAATCTAGTCAAAATGGAAGCATTTCCCAAAAGCACCAAGATTCCCATCACGATAATGAGGAAACCACCCACTTTTTTGAGGATTCCGAGGTAGGGATGGAGTTTTCGGAAATGTTTCAAAACATAGCTGGAGGCTAGAGCTAGAACCAAGAATGGTAGCGCTAGACCCAGCGTATAGATTAACATGAGACCAGCTCCCTGCCAAGCACCTGAACCACCTGAAGCCGCCAAGGCTAAAACAGAGCCCAGAACCGGTCCCACACATGGCGTCCAAGCAAAACTAAAGGTCAATCCCAGTAAAAATGCCTGACTATAGCCCTTACCCTTTTGCCCCTGTCTCTTTAATTGTAGTCTTCTTTCCTTGTAAAGTCCCTTCAAATGCAAGACTTCCATCTGGTGCAGGCCCAAGAGAATGATAATCGCACCCGTCACATACTGAAACCAAGAAGCATACAGCAAATTGCCTAAAAAACCAGCTCCATAGCCCAGTAAGATAAAAACAAAGGAAATCCCCGCTATAAAGGCTAGAGTTCGCAATAGACTAACAAGTGAGATTGAATATTTTCCACTAGAAGACTGAGCACCATCTTTATCATCCAACAAGACCCCTGCATAAACTGGTAACAAAGGTAAAATACAAGGAGAAAAGAAGGAAAGAATTCCAGCAAGAAAAACACTGATAAAAAAGATAATATTATCCATTGCCTTCCTCCATTCTTTGATTTGATAGGACTATTATAGCCCCAAAACTCCAGAAAAAACAGGGACAATGATAGGGAAAAATAGGAATTTAATCAG
>CAUTTK010000093.1:0-5664 GCA_963541475.1 uncultured Streptococcus sp.
TCCATTCAACAAGGCAGAAAATTGGGCACCAATTCCTTACAAAGCTTCTGGAGAAATCGTGGCTGGTAAGTCGATTGAATTTACATTTGATCCGATTCAGACAACAGCTATTCGAGCACGTTTGACTCGTAAATCTACAACTAATGGTCTAGCAGTAGTAGAGTTTAGTGCTTACTCTCCTGCTAAAGTAAGAGATGAAGAAACTCCTTCAGTGACTATTTCAGTTGCTGGAAAAGCATTGGAAAACTTTGATCCAAATGTGACAGATTATACTCTAACAACAATGGGTTCAAAACCAAAAGTCACTGCAACAACTAGTGGACATGGAGTAGTTACAGTTGTGGATCCTGGAAATACCAATCTTCCAACACTCGTTCGTCTTGTTTCTAAAGATGGAAATCTTATGAAAGAGTATCGTTTACACTTTAAGTCAGTCTTCCAAACAACACCAACAGAAGGCGTTAAGAACTTAGTAGCAGAAACTCTAAGCTTGGAAATTGAAAAGACTCCGCTTCCATTTAAAGAAGTTATTCGTGAAAATCCTGAACTTGCTCAAGGCCAACGTCGTGTTGTTTCTGAAGGACAAGATGGAGAAAAAGTTGACTATATTCAAGTTGTGGGAACTACTAGAACTATTGTTCATACTGAACAAAGAAAGGCTCAAGACCGCATTATCGAGGTAGGAGTGAAAGCATCTATTTCAAATAGCAAGGGCGAGGAGCCTGCGCTAGTCAATGAAGTCCCTGAATTCAAGGGAGGTACTAACTTTGTTGAAGGAGCAGTTAACGACATTTCAGAATACACAGGGAAACAATCAACTGTAGATAATCAGGTAGCACCAATCGCTGAGAAGCCTGACTTTAAAGACGGGGTAAATACAGGAGTGTCTCAAGATAGTAAACTTCCAGAGGATAAAGGTGATCCAGTAACAGTAGGAAATCAGGAAGTACCAGTTCGTGAGAAAACAGAGAATCCAGTACAGAACTTAGCTAATAACCAGACTACAGAAAGAAAGGCTTCAGCAGTCAAAGAAGATCAAAATAGATTGCCAGAAACTGGTGAGCGAGGAACTGATGTAGACATCTTCTTAGCAGGTGTTAGCTTGGCTTTGTCAGCAGCATTATTGACTGCAAAACGTAAAGAAGATTAGATGTTATCTCTAAATCATTCTGATTTTTATAAATTGATCGAGGATTAAAAATTGAATCGATGAATGAGCAGAGCTACTATGATATAGAACCTCAATTTGAGGAGAAATATAATAGATCTTTGCATGATAAAACGCATCGTATTAGAGTTTTGAACACCTAATATGATGCGTTTTTTTAGTGAGTTTTACGATTTTTTTCCAACGATTGGTTGGTCTATAAAGTATTGGACAAATGAATCTCATTTGATAAGGTATTAAGATGATTGACCAAATCCATGATTGACAGATGGTTTCGGCAAATAAACTTTTTAGTGATGCCAGGAATATAGAAATTAGACACGATGATGTCATAATCTGTCTGATTTAAAATTTCAGGACTTGTTTCCAATTGATCCCAAATATCGAAGGTAAAGCGATTATTGCAGTAATAGGAAAGCATATCCATTAAGGTGAGGGACAGGGCGTGGTCAAAGTTACTGATAATCAAAACCTTGATAGGCGGTCGATTGGCTAATAATTGAGTAGTGATATTTTCTGCATGGGTGAAGATGGTGTAAATCAAGTGCTCTAATTGTTCAGGATAATCATGTTGCCCGATTGCTTGCCGATATTGAGCCAGTTCTTGACGAGCACTTTCCATAAAGTCTGGGAAATAGACCTTGAACTTTTCTAGTGTAATTCCCTTTTGCTCAAATAAGAGTGGTGTTGAAAAGGTTTCCTGTCTTTCAAAATAAGCTGTATTGTGTAGGTGCCAAATGAGCTCATCATGATTAGCAAATTTAATATTAAATGCTTTAGATAATCGTTCCAAAATTTGGCTTAATAACTGATAAGAATAGCGAGATTCCTCATTTTTATTTAGAGAATCAAAGAATTGCTGTGGATCTAGAAAAATATCATTTTGAAGAAAGGAAATGAAAATTTGGGCCATAATATCTGGAGTCATTTCCAGTCCAAATTGTTGAGAGAAGTATGCAAGCTTGTCCTCAAAATCTGGTAAATTCATTAAAACAGGATAGTAGTCTTGGTAAAAATGATTCGGTAAATCAATGAAATGTCCATTTTTTACTCGATGAATACTAATTGCGAGCATCAGCTTATACATTCTATAGATTGCAAATCGCATTGGGTAATTTGTGGATTTATAGAAGTAGTCAGCGAACTCTGTTATGACTTTTTCAGAAATATCTGGGAAAGGCCAGTCTAGAAAATAATACCGCTCTGAAAAGTATTGGGCATAAAAATAGCGAATATCGATTTCATTTCCATTCAGGGATGTTGGAGTAAAAGACAGTTCAATTTGGAATTGTTTCGAGAGAATGGTGGTAATTCGATTTCCTAAGCGATAAAGATTGGCATTACTAGAATGCAGTTTTTCTACAGTTCGGTAAATAGGCAATCCTTCGTTAAAAAACATATATTCTAATAACTGAAAAGATTGGGAATGACTGAGGAAATAAATATAAATATCTTCTATACTTGCCGCTGTATCTAGATTTAGCATAATGCCATTGATAGAAGATTGAATTTTGAAAGTTGGGAATGCTGTTCGTAGTTCGTTTAAGTCATTTTTCAGGATACGCTCGGTGCATTCTAAAGTTTGTGCTAACTCGTTTAGACGTATCCAATCTCGTTTCTGAATGAGTATTTCAAGTAGTCGTAATTGTCGTTGTTCCTTTGTAGATAATAGAGATCTCATAGGGTTCTATCCTCCTAAGCTCATTATATCATAGTCTATAATAAAAATGCTAATATTGATATTGTTAAGATGGAGAATAATCCGATTTGATCTTAAAACAGTATTTATGAATTGAATATAGAAAGGCAATTAAATGTTACTGGAATATTTGTATTGATTTTGAGATTACATTTTTACCTCTATATTATTTTTCTGTACCATTTGTACTAAAATATGAGAATCATTTTTTTGTCAGTAAATTCACTTTGATTAGAACAATTTAAATGAATCTTGAGGGAAAAAATACTATATATTAATTTGTAAAACTATATTGAATTATATAAAAAATAGATGTAAATTGTATAGTATAAAATTATATTGAGGTAAAGAATATGAAACAGGCACAGAGAAAATCATTTGATTGGTATAAAATGCAACAACGTTTTTCTATTCGTAAGTATCACTTTGGTGCAGCTAGTGTCTTGCTCGGGACAGCCTTAGTCCTAGGAGCGGGAGCCAAGGTCCAAACAGTACAAGCAGATGAACATTATGCAGAAGTTACTAACAGTGTTTCTATTGATAAGATAGCAGAAGCTACTAAACCAGTAGAAGTTTCTACATCTAAGAAAGAAACTACCTACCCTGCTCCAACTGTTGTTAATCCAGTAGAGGTAACTCCAGCTAAATCTGAAGCTGTTAAGGCAGCTGTAGAAAAGGTTGAAGAACCTAAAGTGGAAAAAGAGGAAGTTTCTCATCAAAGTGCGGTTGATAAATCAAAATTGTTAACGGCTCTTTCGCGTGCAAGAAAACTAGATGACAAACTCTATACAGAAGCTAGTGCTGCAAACTTGAAAGCAAGTATCCAAGCTGGTCAAGGTTTGCTTGGGAAAGCAGATGCATCTGAAGCTGAAATATCAGCAGCGGAGTCATCTATTCAATCAGCTGTCATTGGACTGGAACTCCGCTCTAACTCTGATAAAGGAACTGTATCAGAAACTTCTGTAGCGAAGAAAGCTGATGCAGCAGAAGCCAAAGAAGAAGCTAAACCAGCTGCAACAACGACTGATCATTCAGTTCTTGATAGCGCTGTTTTGCCAACTAGCAGAGCTGCTATAGTTGAAGCGTCTTCAGCTCCAAAAACAACTAATGAAATCTTGAAACCAGCTTTAAGCCTTTCTGATGCTCGCCAAAATCCAGCTATCCGTAAGGAAGACTTGGATAAGGGACAAAGTGGTTTTAGAGCAGCTAGCAATCCAGCCAACCCAATTGTCTCAGGTTCTGGAAATACAGTTGCATTTGCAGATATTAGTCAAGCTGGTCGTAGTTATAGTTTCCGCGGCTATGGGAACGCACGTGGTGGTAATTCAATTCATTATGATGTGACGACAGTACGTCAAGGTAATAGATTGAATTTCACAATTCAATATTCTGGTCCAGGTGAATTTGTTAATAATAACTTTATCTTGGATAAAGGGGATGGATTTGGAAATCCTTCAAATGCAACTATCACAACTCCAAGATTAAGAGAGCAATCAAAACCTATTAGCCAGGGTGCCAACTTTGTATCTCACTCAGGATATACTATGACCTCTGCTACTGAAACAAGTATGCAACAGGCAATCAGATTCAGTTTGCCAATCAACAATCCAAATGGTGATTTGTCTGTCCGTTTGAAACCTGTTACTTTTAACGTGGACCAAGGTGGTGGTGGTGCCGCTACTAGCAATGACCCATACAGTAACTCTAACTATTATTATAGAGCAAACCCACTATACTTGGATGCCAATCCAAATGGTGGTTCTAGTAACAAGGTTGTTACAGAAGACATTGACTTCCAAACAGTCTACCTTCCAACTAGTAAATTGCCAGAAGGCCAAACTAGATTAGTCAGAGAAGGTGAAAAAGGACAACGTCAAATTACCTATAAAGTCCATCGATTTGGTAACGAAACAATTCTAGGATTGCCAATTAGTAATAGTGTCACTAAAGAAGCTAAGCCACGTATTATGCAAATTGGTGTTGCTAAAGAGCTAATCGATACAGTAAAACCACGTGTTGATCAAAATAAAGTCGGTGATACAAATAATCTTACTTTCTATCTTGATAACGATAGCAACGGAGTTTATACAGAAGGTGTAGATGAACTTGTTCAAAGAATCGCTATTAAAGATGGAGCCAAAGGTGAAAAAGGGAACCAAGGTGAACGTGGTTTAACTGGTGCTCAAGGAGCCCAAGGTGAAAAGGGAGACCGAGGTGAACGCGGTCTAACAGGAGCCCAAGGAGCTAAAGGTGAAAAAGGAGACCGAGGCGAACGTGGTCTAACAGGAGCCCAAGGAGCTAAAGGTGAAAAAGGGGACCGAGGTGAACGTGGTTTAACAGGAGCGCAAGGTCAGGCAGGTCGTGACGGTGTAACTCCAACCGTAACCGTTAAAGATAATAAAGATGACGGTACTCACACTATTACTATTAACGACGGTAGAGGTAATGTTACAAATACTATTGTAAGAGATGGTCTCGATGGAGCGAGTCCATTAGTTGCTACTCAAAGAAATGAAGCAGATAAGACAACAACTGTTATCTTCTATTATGACCAAAATGACAACAACGAATTCGATGCAGGCGATACAAAACTAAAAGAAGTCGTTATTGCAGATGGTGCCAAAGGTGAAAAAGGGGACCAAGGCGAACGTGGTCTCACTGGAGCGCAAGGTGAAAAAGGAGAACGTGGAGACCGTGGTGAAACAGGAGCAACGGGACGTGACGGAAAAACTCCAAAAATCACAACTGCTCGTGGAGCAGACGGCCGTAGTACTGATATTACATTTACTATTCCTGG
>CAUTTK010000094.1:0-5468 GCA_963541475.1 uncultured Streptococcus sp.
TCATATAATTTCTCACGGTATTCACGTGTTGAATAGTTTCCGGTCATTGGTTACTTCCTTTATTTCATATAATCTTGTTTCTGCATGGATTATGGTAGAGAGACTTTTGTCCAATCTTACATATTTTTCTTCTCGCCTGTTATTCTTTTGAAAATTTTCCTTTAAGTATCCGTCAGTCCATCCTTAACATTATATCAAAAATTTTACAGTCTTTCTCTGACGAAATCTATCAATTGAATAGATAGAGAAAGTTAGCGTCAACCTCATGGTATCATCGACTACTTCAATAACCTCTAGAATCAAACTAAGCATATGATAAGCAAAGGCCAATGGAGAAATGTAAAAATTACAGGAAGAAAGAAAACTGTCAAGATTTGCTTGTTATTGGTTTACTTAATCTGCTTTTGATCTATACCTACCTTTTCGTTCGTGGTCTTCATATCCCTCAGAGATTTGTTTATAGTAGATAAAATAATTTACTAGGATACACGGTTAAAGATAAAAAAGCCCAGTTATCTTATCCTGGGCTCTTATCTATCATGCTCACTCAAGGACTAAGTTCACTTGAGCAAATCTAATCCGTACTGTCGTTCCTTTTCCAACCTCAGACTCAATACGAATCTGGTGCCCCAGTTCTTCAGAAATTTTCTTAGATAGATAGAGGCCAAGTCCAGATGACTGCTGGGTTAGGCGACCATTATATCCTGAGAAGCCACGTTCAAAGACTCGGAGGACATCACTGTTTTTTATCCCGATTCCTGTATCCTTGATACAGAGTTCCTGGCCTTCCATATAAATCTCCAGACCACCTTCCTTGGTATACTTGAGACTATTTGAGATAATTTGTTCAATGACCACTAGTAGCCACTTCTTATCCGTCACGATTTCTTTATCAAGGTCATGTAGATTGACATTTAGGCCTTTTTGAATAAAGAAAAGAGCATATTTACGAATTATTTCCTTAACCAAGTCCTCAATTTGAACCTGCTTTAAGACCAAATCATCATGAAAACTTTCTAAACGCAGGTACTGTAAAACTAGATTGGTATAGGAATCAATCTTGAAAATTTCCTGTTCTAATTGCTGCTTCAGTTGGCGGTCGGCCACTTCTGCAACTAAGAGTTGACTGGCTGCAATGGGGGTCTTAATCTGATGGACCCACAAGGTATAGTAATCCAGCAAATCCGTCAGTTTTCTTTCTGAATCTGACCTCCGCTGATAGAGTTCCATCTCACGCGCTTCTAATTTTTCTGCTAAAGCTATTTCCAAAGGAGACTTGGCTTCTCTCTCCCCATAGAGAATTTCCTGACGATAGACCTGCATTTCCACCAATATGTCCCAAGTGAAAAATAAGATGGTTACAAAGCAACACAGCAGGAAAAAGTAGAGAAAGTAAGTTCCTAAACTGGCGAATAAAAACTGAAAAAGCAAAACTAGAAATGTTAAAGCAAGCAGATAGACGAACAGACGACTACGGGAGCGCAGATAGGCTAGAAAAAATTGTTTCCAATCAAGCATGCTTCAGTCCGTACCCTATCCCTTTCTTGGTCTCGATAAATCCTATCAAGCCCTGCTCTTCCAACTTTTTACGCAAACGAGCCACATTGACAGAGAGGGTATTATCATCAATGAAAAAGTCACTGTTCCAAAGTTCCCGCATCAGGTCATCACGCGCTACAATATTGCCCGCATGCTCAAACAAAACGCGTAAAATCTGGAATTCATTCTTGGTCAAATTCAAGACTTGGCCTTGATAATGTAAATCCATTGATTTGGTATTGAGGATAACACCAGCATATTCCAGTAAACTCTCGTCACGCCCAAACTCATAGGAACGGCGCAACAAGCCCTGAACCTTGGCGAGAAGAACCTGCTGGTCAAAAGGCTTGGTCACAAAGTCATCCGCCCCCATATTGATTGCCATAACGATATCCATAGCCTGGTCTCTCGAAGACAGAAACATGATAGGCACCTTGGAAATCTTGCGAATTTCCTGACACCAGTGATAGCCATTAAACAAAGGCAACCCAATATCCATGAGGACCAGATGAGGCTCCGACTGAACAAATAAACTCAAAACTTCCATAAAGTCTTCTACCAAAACCACTTCAAATCCCCATTCAGAGAGCATTTTTCCGACTTGTTGACGAATGACCTGATCATCTTCTACTAGTAAAATCTTGTGCATGCGCTCCTCCTTTTCTATTATTATAACAGATTTTTCCATGCTCGAAGGTCTGAAACTGAATTTGAAGCAGCTTGTTTTTAGCCAACAAAATGAGGCAATCCTACTAGCCAATTTAAGGGAAATTTGATAAGATAAATAAAAAGAAAGGAGCTCTTATGGCCAATATTTTTGACTATCTGAAAGATGTCGCACACGATTCCTTTTACGACCTTCCATTGAATGAGTTAGATATTCTAGCCTTAACAGAAACCACCTACCTCTCCTTTGATAATCTAGTCTCCACAAGTCCTCAGAGACTTTTAGATTTGGCACCTCAGGTTCCAAGAGAATCGAACATGTTGACCAGTAAAAATCGCCTCCAGTTATTGGATGAATTAGCTCAACACAAACGCTTCAAAAATTGCAAACTCTCCTATTTTATCAACGACATCGACCCTGAACTGCAAAAACAGTTTGCGGCTATGACCTACCGCCTCACTCTCGATACCTATCTGATTGTCTTTCGTGGGACAGATGACAGTATCATTGGCTGGAAGGAAGATTTCCACCTGACCTATATGAAGGAAATTCCTGCTCAAAAGCACGCCCTTCGCTATTTAAAGAACTTTTTTGCCCACCATCCTAAGCAGAAGGTCATTCTGGCTGGGCATTCCAAGGGAGGAAATCTAGCCATCTATGCTGCTAGTCAAATTGAGCAAAGCTTGCAAAATCAAATCACAGCAGTTTATACCTTTGATGCGCCTGGTCTCCATAAAGAACTGACACAAACCGAGGGCTATCAAAGGATAATGGATAGAACCAAGGTCTTCATCCCACAAGGTTCCATTATCGGTATGATGCTGGAAATCCCTAACCAGCAAATCATCGTGCACAGTACTGCCTTAGGTGGTATCACCCAGCACGATACCTTTAGTTGGCAAATTGAGGACAAGCACTTCGTTCAACTGGATAAGACCAACAGTGATAGTCAACAAGTAGACACAACCTTCAAGGAGTGGGTGGCCACAGTCCCTGACGAGGAACTCCAGCTCTACTTAGACCTCTTCTTTGGCACCATTCTTGATTCTGGTATTACTTCTATCAATGACCTATCTTCCTTCAAGGCACTTGAACACATTCATCATCTCTTTATCCAAGCGCAATCCCTCACTCCAGAAGAAAGGGAAACCATGGGACGCCTTACCCAGTTATTGATTGATACCCGTTACCAAGCCTGGAAGAATAGATAAAAAGCTTATGATAAGGTTTTTGCCTTTTCATAAGCTTTTTGCTTTAAAGAAGAATTCACTCCTTCATCTGACTCTCTGCATCGGCCACGACTTGTTCTAGACTGGTCTGACCAAGTTCAGCCTCCATAGCCAACTGAATTCTCTCCAATTTTTGATCCAAAACCTCATGAATATGAGCTCCGACTGGGCAATTTGGATTGGGATTGTCATGAAAACTGAAGAGTTGACCTGTCTTACCAAGACACTCGACCGCCTGATAAACATCTAAAAGACTAATATCTTTGAGATCCTTGACAATCTCTGTTCCGCCCGTTCCACGCGCTACTGAAATCAGTTCTGCCTTCTTCAACTGGGACAAGGTTTTTCTGATAATGACAGGGTTAACCCCAACACTAGCAGCCAGAAAATCACTGGTCACCTTGCTTTCCTTCCCCTTGAGGGCAATGATTATCAGCATATGAGTCGCAATGGTAAATCTACTTGGAATTTGCATCCTCTTCTCCTTTTTACGAGACATCCCTGCCTCTACTCTTCTTTTTCTTTTATTATACCCTTTTTGGTTGTAATGTCAATCATTACCACCTTTCAACCAGGCATCTAACTCCCTATCATAACCCTCTTTCTGGGCCAATTCTCTCAGAAATTCCTGATTATGAGTATGGTGGATCCCATTGACCAGACTTTCATAGTAAACCTCAAAATAAGGGAGTTTCAGGTCTTTAGCCAGCTGCAATTCAGCTGCCACATCGTAGTCCACCCGTCGGAAATCCATATCTACCAAGCCCTTGTCATCAAACTCCAAAATCATATACTGGGCCCGCAAGTCCTTCCGCAACTGAGCGTCTAGAAAGAAAGGCTGGCCAATCGAACCCGGATTGACAATCAATTGCCCACCAGTCCCGTAACGAAGCAACTGCTGGTGAATATGGCCATAAACGGCTATATCGCAGGACGGATTGGTTACCAAGCGGTCAAAATCCTCTTGCGCTCCAGTATGAATCAACTCTCGTCCCCAGTTCTTATCAGGCAGATGATGGCTAATTCCTACCGTCAAATCACCAAACTGACGATGAATCTGGAGGGGTTGATTGTGGAGCAGTTCAATTTCTTCTAGGGAAATTTCCTCTAAAACATACTGGCACTGGCGCAAGAGATAGCGTTGACTGGGGCGAGTCTTATCCAATTCCTTACGGACACCGTGCCACAGACTATCTTCCCAGTTTCCTAAAACTCTAGCCGTAATCGGTAGTTGAGCCAACAAGTCCAAAATCCTTCTACGCCCTGTCCCTGGCATGAGAATGTCTCCCAAAAGCCAGTATTCATCCACTCCTAGCTGCCGAGCATCTGCCAAAACAGCCTCCAAGGCGGTGGTATTTCCATGAATATCTGAAAGAAGAGCTATTTTTGTCATATTCATCTCCTCGTTTTTTCTCTTGCAATAAGTATAACATAAAAAGTCACAGCTAGAGAAATCTAGCTTTTTTTGATATACTAGATAAAGATATTAGACAAGAGGAAACGAATGACCCCTAATAAAGAAGATTATCTAAAGTGTATTTATGAAATTGGCATAGATTTGCATAAGATTACCAACAAGGAAATTGCAGCCCGCATGCAAGTCTCTCCCCCTGCCGTAACTGAAATGATTAAACGGATGAAGAGTGAAAATCTCATCCTAAAGGACAAGGAATGTGGCTATCTACTGACTGACCTCGGCCTCAAATTGGTCTCTGAGCTCTATCGTAAGCACCGCTTGATTGAAGTTTTTCTAGTCCATCATTTAGACTATACGAGTGACCAGATTCACGAGGAAGCTGAGGTCTTGGAACACACTGTCTCTGACCTCTTCGTGGAAAGACTGGATAAACTACTAGGATTCCCCAAAACCTGCCCCCACGGAGGAACTATTCCTGCCAAGGGAGAACTCCTGGTTGAAATCAATAACCTCCCACTAGCTGATATCAAGGAAGCTGGCGCCTACCGCCTGACTCGTGTTCACGATAGTTTTGACATTCTCCATTATCTGGACAAGCACTCACTTCACATCGGTG
>CAUTTK010000095.1:0-5455 GCA_963541475.1 uncultured Streptococcus sp.
TGGCAATCATTTCAACCAAGTTTTCTGGTGTCAATTCGATTTGTTCCAGTGTCTTACCTTCGGCGTTCAAGAATTGAGCAACTTCTCCTTGGAGCCAGTTAGAGACTTGTTTGGCATCGCCACCAAGGGCAACAGCTTTTTCAAAGAAATCAGAAGTGACTTTATTAGCAGTCAACTGGCTAGCATCGTAGTCTGACAAGCCAAGGTCAGATACATAACGCGCACGGCGTTCTTTAGGAAACTCTGGCAACTCTGTACGCATTTCCTCAATCCACTCGTCTGAAATTTCAAAGAGGGGTAGGTCTGGTTCTGGGAAGTAGCGGTAGTCTGCAGCGCCTTCCTTGACACGCATGAGGATGGTTGCCTTGTTCGCTTCATCGTAACGGCGTGTTTCTTGGCGGATTTGCCCACCGGAGCGTAGGATTTCAGCTTGACGTTGGACTTCGTATTCAAGACCTTTGCGAACATTTGAGAAGGAGTTGAGGTTCTTCAACTCTGTCTTGGTACCGAATTTCTCTTGACCATAAGGACGAAGAGAGATATTGGCATCCACACGCATAGAACCTTCTTCCATCTTGACGTCAGAAATGCCAGCGTACTGGATGACCTCCTTGAGGGCTGTCAGATAAGCGTAGGCTTCTTCTGGTGAACGCATGTCAGCTTCAGATACAATCTCAATCAAAGGAACCCCTTGGCGGTTAAGGTCAACATAAGAGTGGCCATCTGTACCGTGGGTGTTTTTACCAGCGTCTTCTTCCAAGTGAGCGCGTTCGATACCGATTTTCTTGGTGGTACCGTCTTCTAGCTCGACTTCAATCCAACCGTTGTAGCCGATTGGATCATCAAACTGAGAAATTTGGTAGGCTTTGGGATTATCAGGGTAGAAGTAGTTCTTGCGGTCAAAGTGCATCTTTTTGTGGATGTCCATGTTGAGGGCAAGAGCTGCCTTGATACCAGCATCGACAACCCCTTTATTGAGGACTGGTAGTACTCCTGGGAAGGACCAGTCAATCACGTTAGTGTTGGCATTTTGGTCATTTCCAAAGTGAGCAGAAGTAGGTGAGAAGATTTTTGAATTGGTGTTGAGCTCTACGTGGACTTCAAGTCCGATGACTGTTTCAAAGTTCATTAGTTGTCACCTCCAAAAATCACGGGTTGTTGTTTGTGGTAGTCTGTTGTTGCTTCAAAGGCAGCAGCAGCTTGGTAAATGGTTTCCTCAGAATACTTAGGACCAATCAATTGCAGACCGACAGGTAGACCTTGAGAGAATCCAGCAGGAATCGAAATTCCTGGGAGACCAGCTAAGTTGACTGGGATGGTCAAAAGGTCAGCCAAGTACATGGCAACTGGGTCGTGGTTGAGTGAGTCCAAGTCATAAGCAACACTTGGAGCAGTTGGACCCAAAATCAAGTCGTAATCCGCGAAAACTTTTTCGAAATCTTGAATGATGAGGGTACGGACCTGACCAGCCTTTTTGTAGTAGGCATCGTAGTAACCTGATGAAAGACTGAAAGTACCTAGCATGATACGACGTTTTACTTCTTCACCGAAACCTTGGCTACGACTGTTTACATAGATTTCATCAAGGTTGGTTGCATCTTCTGCGCGGTAGCCGTAACGGATACCGTCAAAACGTTGCAAGTTTGATGAAGCTTCTGATGAAGCGATGATGTAGTAAACGGCAACACCGTATTTAGAGTGAGGAAGGCTGACTTCTTCAACGATAGCACCAAATTTTTCAAAGTGCTTAGCAGCATTCAGAATGGTTTCCTTAACCTCTGGGTCAATTCCTTCACCAAGGTATTCCTTAGGCAAAGCAATTTTCATGCCCTTGATGTCTTGACCGATTTTTGAAGTAAAGTCGGCAATTCGGATAGGAGCAGAAGTAGAGTCTTTAGCATCTTCGCTGGCAATCGCATTGAGCAAGAGGGCGTTTTCCTTAACAGTCGGAGCGAAAGGTCCAATCTGGTCTAGAGAGCTACCAAAGGCAATAAGACCGAAACGAGAAACCGTTCCGTAGGTTGGTTTGAGACCAACGATTCCGTTGAAGGCGGCAGGTTGGCGGATAGAACCACCAGTATCAGAACCTAGTGACAAGCGGACTTGTCCTGAGGCTACGGCTGAAGCAGAACCACTTGATGAACCACCAGGAACCTTGGTCTGGTCCCAAGCATTTTTAGTGGCACCATAGTGAGAAGTTTCGCCTGAACCACCCATGGCAAATTCGTCCATGTTGGTTTTCCCAACAACAATCATGCCTTTAGCTTTTGCATTGGCAACGGCTGTCGCATCAAAGATTGGCTCATAGTTGTAGAGCATTTTTGAGGCAGCAGTTGTGAGAATACCATCTGTAGAGATATTATCCTTAACAGCCAATGGAATTCCTGAAAGGACATTATCAGCATCGATTCCAGCTTCATCAATAGCTTTGGCTTGAGCAAGAGCCTGCTCCTCAGCGATGGTAACAAAAGCGTTGATAGCTGTCTCGCGAGACTTGATATCTTCAAGCGTTGCTTGTGTCAATTCAGTTGCTGAAATTTCCTTAGAAACAAGGAGATTGTGCAAGTCTTCAATGGTTTTATTGTTAAAAGTCATTAGGCATCTCCTCCATCGTCTAGGATAGCTGGTACCTTGATATAGTAGTTGTCTTTTTCAGGTACGTTTTTAAACAAGCGATCACGGTCTGTTCCTTCTTCAGCCACATCAGGGCGGAGTACAGTCTTGCGGTCGGCCATGGTCGTAGTTGGTGCGACACCAGTTGTGTCAACTTCGCCTAGCAATTCAACCATGTCAACAATTTTAGATAAGGTAGTCGCAAAGGCAGCAGTTTCTTCTTCAGAGAATCTTAATTTTGAAAGATTGGCAACGTGTGTTACCTCTTCTTGCGTAATTTTCATCTTGCATCCTTTCGTGAAATGATGATTTTTGGTCTGTTCTATTTTACCATATTTTCCTATAAATAAGGGAGGGAAAGATGAAAAAAGACATCTGGCAAGTCAAGAAAGAGATTTTTAAAGAGACAAAAAAATAGCCGTCCTAACTTTGGCGAGTTAACGAGCTATTTTTTTAGTTATATAATTACAGCCACCGTCTTAAACGGCTCTGTAGGATGTTGTTGACGCAACACCTTTTTCTATATTCATTGTAACATTTATTTAAAAAATTGCAAGGGGAGTAGGATGGTTAGTACCTAAGTGGGGCAATAGTTGAATAGTAGGTATTAAAATTGCTCGCTAGTTTTTGTTTGTTGTTGATTAGCAAACTAAGATTCTTTGATTTTAATATGCACTCTTTTGGTATTCATTCCATAAAGCCTGAAGTTCATCTGCATTTTCTAAGACATATTGCCTTATCATTTTTAGGTCTTTTGCTTTTGCTTTACCATCTCTCAGTTCACCGTTCAGAAACATTGAACCCACTTCTTCTCCGTGGATATAAAAGTGAATATGCGCTTTTTGACCTTTATGGTTATGTTCGTTAGGACGAATTTCAATACCATACTTTAAGAAAGAATATTTAGGCATGTAGTAATCCCACGTAGTCCTTCCATGTTTCAAGGTAGTTATCGCGATTTAACTTAATTTGCTTTTGAGCAAAACGAATATCATAGTCTGCCAAGTCCAAGTTTTCCAATACTTCTCCAGTTAGAATACTAAAGGTTCCAATTAATTCATCGTCATCATACATGCGCAAAATAGGGTTGTTTGGATTCTTGTAAATATCATCTTTTGTCACTTCTAAATTAGTTACACCAAATTCTTTGAACATGATTATATCTCCTTTTTGTTTTATTATATCATTTTTGCTAGAATTGTCACGATTTTCGATATATTGGCCTATAAGAAATAACTTTTATTCAAGTAAAGTCTAACAGAAAATAGAAATTGAAAAAAATGCTAAAATCCGATATAATGGAGTGTTGAAAGGAATGGTAAAATCCAATGTAAAAATCATTCTTAGCTATTGAAACAAGAAAAATAGAGAATCAAAGAAAGAGAACTTATGAATATTCAAGAAGAAATTAAGAAACGTCGTACCTTTGCCATCATCTCCCACCCGGACGCGGGGAAAACTACCATCACTGAGCAGTTGCTCTACTTTGGGGGCGAGATTCGTGAGGCTGGTACTGTAAAAGGAAAGAAAACAGGGACTTTTGCCAAGTCTGACTGGATGGATATCGAGAAGCAACGTGGGATTTCTGTTACTTCATCTGTGATGCAATTTGACTACGATGGCAAGCGTGTGAATATCCTCGACACGCCAGGGCATGAGGACTTTTCAGAAGATACTTATCGTACCTTGATGGCGGTGGATGCTGCGGTCATGGTGGTGGACTCTGCCAAGGGTATCGAGGCTCAAACTAAGAAATTGTTTGAGGTTGTGAAACATCGTGGCATTCCAGTCTTTACCTTTATGAACAAGCTGGACCGTGACGGTCGTGAACCACTAGACCTCTTGCAAGAGTTGGAAGAAGTCTTGGGCATTGCTAGCTACCCGATGAACTGGCCAATCGGGATGGGGAAAGCGTTCGAGGGCTTGTATGACCTCTATAACCAACGCTTGGAGCTCTATAAAGGGGATGAGCGTTTTGCTAGTCTGGAAGATGGGGACAAGCTTTTTGGCAGCAATCCTTTCTACGAGCAAGTCAAAGATGATATTGAACTTTTAAATGAAGCTGGAAATGAGTTTTCAGAGGAAGCTATTCTGGCTGGAGAATTGACACCTGTCTTCTTCGGTTCAGCCCTGACAAACTTTGGTGTGCAGACCTTCCTTGAAACCTTCCTCAAGTTTGCTCCAGAACCACATGGGCATAAGAAAACAGATGGAGAAATTGTGGATCCTTATGACAAGGATTTCTCAGGATTTGTCTTTAAAATCCAAGCCAACATGGACCCTCGTCACCGTGATCGCATCGCCTTTGTCCGTATCGTATCAGGAGAATTTGAGCGTGGCATGAGTGTCAATCTGCCTCGTACTGGTAAGGGTGCTAAACTTTCGAATGTCACTCAGTTTATGGCTGAAAGTCGTGAGAATGTGACCAATGCCGTGGCAGGAGATATAATCGGAGTTTACGATACAGGAACTTATCAGGTTGGGGATACCTTGACAGTTGGGAAAAACAAGTTTGAGTTTGAACCGCTGCCAACATTTACCCCTGAGATTTTCATGAAAGTTTCTGCTAAGAATGTCATGAAGCAAAAATCCTTCCACAAGGGGATTGAGCAATTGGTGCAAGAAGGTGCCATTCAGCTTTATAAGAATTACCAAACAGGCGAGTATATGCTGGGTGCTGTTGGTCAACTCCAGTTTGAAGTCTTTAAGCACCGTATGGAAGGTGAGTACAATGCGGAAGTGGTCATGAGCCCGATGGGTAAAAAGACCGTTCGTTGGATTAAACCAGAGGACTTGGATGAACGGATGTCATCAAGTCGAAATATCTTAGCCAAAGACCGTT
>CAUTTK010000096.1:0-5345 GCA_963541475.1 uncultured Streptococcus sp.
TCAGACCCTTTATAGTCATATCGCTCCACCAACTGAGCTACGTTCCAACTGCAAGGCGACTACAACCTTGCGTGTTAATTAGAAATAAATTTCCTGCTTTATTTTTTGTAGTCTTTAACGGCGATGCCCGGAATCGAACCGAAGGAAACATAGGAGAGAAACCACTTACCTGTCACCGCCATGTGAGGCCGAAGCCTCGGAAAAAATATAATAAATATAAAGGAGACGTCAATGAACGAAATAGAGGGAGGGGCTCGAACCCTCAATGCCCTTTACGACACCCTGATTTCAGGTAACCATCTACCAAATTCTGAGACCTCTCTTTTCAATTCTTGACACTACCATTCTATCAGAATTACAAAACTGTGCTAACAAGTATCATTTTTTCCCGTACGGTTTTGTAAAGTTCAATTTAGTTCCATTCTCTCCAAAACCTCATTTAGTTCAGAGATAGCCATATTCCGCCAAGTGTAGAAAGTTGTTCTGCTGATTTCCATTTTGTCACAAATATCATCAACATACATCTTAGTAATGTAAGTCATTCTCAAAATTGTCCGATACTTCGGATTTGTTAACTTATTGATCATTCTACCAAGTTCAAGTTTTCTGTTAATAACTTCCTTAGCATCCTGCTCTATAGCCTCTTTCATCACTACCAACTGAGTATAGACATCATCAACTTTTCTAGTCTGTCCACCTTGGACTTTGACACCTGACCACTTAGGACTTGAGAGCAAACCTGCCTCAAGTTCATTGATTTCATCTATACGGCTTTGGATGTCCATGTCCAGATCCTGCAACTCTTTCAAGAGTTCTTTAGCCTTGTTCACTCTCTATCTCCTTTGTGATATAATAATATTATTGAGATTATAGCTGAGACAGAGGGTGTCTTGGCTTTTTTATTTTATTCTTTATTCGTGATCACACTACCTGCACCATTAACAGTGACCCAGCCATGCTTCTCTCTGGCTTCTGCTTCTTTCATTCGGATAAGATTATCTGTGATTGAATCTGACTTAGCTTTGTTGGCCTTGGCTTCGCCTTCTGCTTTGATGATACCTGCGTCTGCTTCGGCTTGAGCTTGAACTTTCTTGGTATCGGCTTCAACCTTAGCTTTTTCCTGTTCCTGTTTAGCTGTATCTATTTCCTTTTGTTTGACTGATTCATTTTTGATTGCTGCTTCAATCTCATCGCCTGCGTCTTGGTCTGTAATAGTAAAGGATACAAACTCCAAATCGTAAGACTCAAATTTTTCTTTAAGAGCTTTATCAATCATTTCATAAACTTCTGTACGCTTATTACCGAGGATATCGTAAATATCGTAATTTCCTGTTACAGATTCAATAGCACGCTGGACAGCAGGAGATACTACACTATTATTCACGTTTTCTAAATCTGTGTAATTAGAGAAGACTGTCATAGCCTTTTCTTTATTGACTCGATATTTCACATCAATATTTGTGTTTAGCCACTGACCATCTTTAGTTTGAGTCGTGATTTTCTCCATTGTTTTTGTTTGAACAGACGTAGATAAGGTGTAGACTTCATCAATAAATGGCATTTTTAGATGATATCCTGTTTGCAGAGTGTTTTCTTGCACACCTCCAATTGCGCTAACCTTAACTCCAACTGTATTAGCTGGGATACGTTTCACAGCCGTGAGACGAAAAATCCCAAGTGAAGCAACAGCTGCAACTGTAATGATACCGCCCTTAGCAAGTTTTGTAAGTGTCGTTTTTCCTGTTTCGTGATTGTATTGTGTAAACATTGTTTTTACTCCTTTTTTAAATTATTTTTCCATCAAAAACTAGTGTTATTGTACCTGTACCATCTTTGTGTTTAGATACTAAAGCGCGACAATCTGAGCCTAATTCAACGCCCTCAACTGTGATACTGCGCTTTATCCTATCAACATTGATGATTGTTCCCATTAATGTTTTAATTCTCATGTTCCATCTCCTCAATCAGCCAGTCAAGGTTCTTACGTGCTTTCTTCAGATCTTCAAGACCGTTTTTCTTCTGGAATCTCAGTTGATACTTCAAGGCATTTCCAAGATAAAAGCCTTTCAGCTGTTCTGGTGTCATGAAGTTCCTCAAAACATCGATAGATTCCATGCCAAACCGACCTTTGTAGTGACTTGGGTTGTTTATATTGTCAATTATTTCTGGGTTCATTATTTTTCCTCCAAAAGCTCTGGGTTTTCGTAGATGTTGCCAAGCACTTCAGATTCATCAATTTCAGACCACAAACGCACTGCGACAATGCCAGTATCAATAACCCAAGACCCTTCAAGAACCTTTACAACTCCTACATAATCTTTCTCATATTCATAGAAACCGCCAATTTCGTCAGCTCTACCCAAAAATCTAGTAGTTCGTACAATGTCCCCCTCAAAAATTTCCTTGCCGTTCTTGTCTTTGAGTCCTGTTGATTGCATGAGTTCTAAATCTTCTGCCGAAACCATGTAAGTAATTCCATCCCCAATACAATATAACTCATCCTCTAGCCAACTGATGTGGTCAATTTCATTATCCATTTTCTGTTCTTTCTTCAACCACGCTCTATATCTTGTTATCATCCCAAATCCTCCTCTTGGACAAACGTGCCGCCAATCCAACGACCTTTTCGGTCTTTAATCTCGTTATAAGCCAGTTCAAAGCATTCTTCAAAATCATAACCGAGAATATTGCTGATTGATTTTAGATAGTCAACCGCGAATACTAAATCATAACGAAATATTCCATCGTATCTTCTATCGCTATATGATAGAATTGCACAAATGTTTAAATTTAAGCCTTTAAAACAGTTCATTACATCTACTTCTTCAACGGGATTTAATCCCTCAAAAATATTATACACATCCTCTTTAATCAGCAAGGCCAGACCGACAATCACGACCGCACAATCTCCGATACTATCCTTGGTCAGTTTCTCATTCTTCTTGAGATAACCTGCGCATAGTTCTCCAAATTCCTCAATGAGTTTCAAAGACTGCTTGTCCAACCGTCCACCGTATTTAAGGTCGCGGTCAATAAACCATTGTTTGACTTTGTCTATTGTGTTCATGATAATTCCTATCTATTTGTCAGTTTTGGTACAATTTCATTTACGATAAATGAGTAGTTTGGCGCTAAAATATACCGACCGATATTGGAAGCAAAAGCCAATATCAATGCTAGTATAGTACTAGCAATTAGCTTTTTGATAGTTCCTTTAGAGTTTTTAAGATTCTCCTTTGTGAGTTTCTCTGCATATTCAAGCTTAGTAAAACCATCTGGAATACGCTTATAACTCAAGCTATCAGAATCTACCTTAATTTGAGCTACTACATACACAATAACTCCTGTTAGGATAGCACTAAGCAAAATCATAGCTATAGAAGTGTTATTAAGTACATTGTACAAAATCCACTCTCTCATAAGCTGTTCGTAAACCTGTGGTGCATTCCCTTTAAATGTTGTAAGCAAAGAACTTACTTCATCAACTGTCATATTTAGCATTTTTGCTAAAGCTTGTAAAACATCGTCCATTATAATAACACCTCATCCCCAACTTTCACTTTCTCATACACGTCCTTCGTAACCACGAACACACCGTAATCACGAATCGTAAGCGTGTATAGCTTGCCATGTCGTCCTTTCTCAAGGACCTTGCCAAATATCTCAGCGCCTGCGTTATCCGCCTTGTAGATAACCATCGGCTTCTTTTCTTCTAAATCTCGAATCCTGTCCATCTGCCAAATGTTCAATCCAGCAGATATCAGAATCCAGATTGCTATGAATCGTTTCAATCTATGACCTCCTCAAATTTCATAAACGTCATCCAATGTGTAGTACCTCTTTGTTGCCCAAATAATGGTTTAAAAGGTATAGATTTAAGAACTTCTTTAACGTTGATTTGACAATCAGACCATTTGAAAACTAGAGTACCTCCAACTTTTAGAACTCTCATACATTCTTCAAAACCCTTGGCTAAATCTTCAGACCAGTTAACTTTATCCAGCTGACCATATTGTGATCGCATAATTGAGTTTTGGCCTGCCCATTTTAAATGTGGCGGATCAAATACAACAAGGTTAAATGTTTCATCATCAAATGGCATGTCACGGAAATCTCCGACAACGTCAGGGTTTACGTTTACCTTTTTTCCATGTATTTCAAATTTTTCTTGTCTGATGTCCATGAAAGTTGTATGACTCTCATTTTTATCAAACCAAAACATACGACTGCCACAACAAGCGTCTAGTATTCGTATATCTCCCATCACTCTACCTCCTTACTCTTAATTTCTTTAGTGAGTCTGTTTTTTAAAACATGACTTGTAAAATAAATACCGTCTGCATATGTATAATAATCAGCGGTTTCTTCAACCCATTGATTTTTAGTGTACGGGTATCTGTTTGGACGTTTCATATTACCACCTCATAAATATTTTTTTATATACTTTTATAAAACAAAGCATTTTTAACTCGAAGCAATGAACTTCTAGTCACTGGTATCATCCGTGGAATTAGAGCATCATGCGCTTTAAAACATATTAACTCTTTATCAAAATCTACATAAGCTACTTCGTTAACGTCTATAAATTCTTCAACCAAACCATTATTCGTGAGTATCTCCACAAATACGCTTCCAATCATCACTCAACCTCCTCAATCTCAATCCCTGGACAATCAAACACCCAGCCGAATTCCGCTTCTTCTAGTTCTTTGCGAGTAAGTTTAGAATACGCTCTGCTGCTGTAGAAAAAAACAGCATTCTCATCAGGATTGTTCATAATGTACTGACCAGATGCTTTAATCTTAACCAGATACCTCTTCTCTTCATCGACCTCGTAGCCGAATTGGTGCATGTTGACAAGGGTTTGAATAGGTGTATTATCTACGTCGTTTAACCAAAAAGCGAACTTACTATCAATCTTTCCCGACTCGCTTTTTGAAGATAACCAATCCCACACATTGTACTCAAATTCGTCTTTGTGTTCCTCATACCAATCCGCCACAAACTTCTTAACTTTGACTTTTCGCGGTTCGTCTAGTTGTTTCAAGTCTTCTAGAAAAATTTGACGAGCTAGTTCTCCTGTTTTACCATTCCACTTCCCCTCATATCTTTTGTATTTCTCAATTAATTCCTTAACATTCATCTTCCAACTCCTTAACTTATCTTATGGCTTTCCAGCTCTCCAAATTCATGCCCTTGGTTTACAAAATACGAACCAATCAGAACCGCATCTGCCTCGTCATCTTTGACGTTCAGGTCGAATTCATAAGACACCTTAGCAACTGCCTGTAGCTTCATCGACTTTTTACTTCGGTCCTTGTAACTAAACTTCCAGTACTTGCGCC
>CAUTTK010000097.1:0-5330 GCA_963541475.1 uncultured Streptococcus sp.
TGATTTAAATTCATTTACTATCCTCCATAAAAAGACCGGATTGCTCCGATCTTTTCAAGTTTCGCTCTAAGAAAATCAAAGAATAAACAAGGTGAAACCAAGTTTGATGGCAAATCTTTGCTCATCAAACTACGAAAAATCCTTTGGGACTTTTTCTAGGCTCCACACTAGATTCCATCATTGAAATTTATGGTTTCAATGATGGAATCGTCGGCAGTAATCTAATAAAGAAGTCTATAAATTTATCTTTGATTTTCGACGAGAGAAATTATTTAATTGCGCGTGATTGCAATCCTTCTTCTTCCAAGAAGAGGCGGAATGGTACGAGTTCTTCTGCTTCGTATTTTTCCTTGAAGGCTTTGATTGCTTCTTCTGAGTGAAGTTTTGGATCCAATTCAAGTACTTCTACTGGAAGTGGACGGTGTGGGGTGATGCGAGCATCGATAACAACAGTTTTACCTTCTTTGTTCAATTTAACAGCTTCTGCAACAACTGCGTCGATGTCTTCGATACGGTCAACTGTAAATCCAACAGCTCCTTGAGCTTCAGCGATTTTCGCATAGTCAGCATTAGGGAAGTCACAACCAAACAAGTGTTTGTTTGTGTCTTCGTATTTGTCCTTGATGAAGGCATATTTACCATTTGAGAAGACAACGTTGATAACTGGAAGGTCGTATTGAACGTTTGTGATAACGTCTGGGTAGCACATGTTGAATGCACCGTCACCCATGATGTTCCATACTTGGCGATCTGGATTGTCTTTCTTAGCAGCGATACCACCAGGAAGGGCAATACCCATTGTCGCAAAGAGTGGAGATGTACGCCACATGTTCTTAGGTGTCATGTGAAGGTGACGAGTAGATGTTTGAGTAGTGTCACCTACGTCGATTGAGTAGATAGCGTCTTGATCAGCATGTTTGTTGATTGCATTGTAAACTTGATACAATTGCAATTCACCCTCAGTTTTACCTTCGAGTTTGTTCATGTAATCACGCCAGTTTTGGTTATTCTTAACGTTTGCACGCCACCATGGAGTAGATTCAACTGGGTTCACTTTGTCAAGGATAGCTTTAGCTGCTTGACCTGCATCACCAAGGATTGAAGCGTCAAGGGCATGACGTTTACCAAGTTTGTAAGGGTCGATATCCACTTGGATGAATTTTTCAGTGTTCTTGAATGCTTCGTAAACTTCAGCAAATGGGAAGTTTGATCCAAGGAAAAGAACTGTGTCTGCTTCAAAGACCACTTCGTTGGCTGGTTTCCAACCAACACGGTAAGCAGAACCTGTCAAACCTTCATAGTTCCATTCGAAAGCTTCAAAGTTTTTACCAGTTGTGATGATTGGTGCTTTGATTTTACGTGACAATTCAGTAATCACTTCACCAGCTTTAACACCACCGTAACCAGCGTAGATAACTGGACGTTCAGCATTGTTCAAGATTTCAACAGCTTTGTCGATTTCAACTTCGTTCAAAGCAGGAGCGATGAATGAACGCTCGTATGAACCTGATCCATAGTATGAGTTTTCGTCGATTTCTTGGAAACCGAAGTTTACTGGGATTTCAACAACAGCTGGACCTTTTTTAGAAACTGCAGCACGGCAAGCTTCGTCAATAACTTTTGGCAATTGCTCAGCGTAAGCTACACGTTTGTTGTATACAGCGATACCGTTGTACATTGGGTTTTGGTTCAATTCTTGGAAAGCATCCATGTTCAATTCGTTAACTGGACGTGATCCAAGGATCGCTAGGAATGGAGTGTTATCCATAGCTGCATCGTAAACACCGTTAATCAAGTGAGTCGCACCTGGACCACCTGAACCAACTGCAACCCCGATTGAGCCGCCGAATTTAGCTTGCATAACCGCTGCAAGAGCACCTGTTTCTTCGTGGCGAACTTGCAAGAAACGGATATCTTTGTCTTCAGCCAAAGCGTCCATCAATGAGCTGAGTGTTCCTGATGGGATACCGTAGATTGTGTCTACGCCCCATGTTTTCAATACGTTAAGCATTGCTGCAGATGCAGTAATTTTCCCTTGAGTCATAATGATAACTCTCCTTCAAATATTTTTAAATCTACTAAAAAAGGTTTCATATAGTTTTTGAAAACGTTTCAGTAAATTTTTACACTACTAATTTATCACATTTATTTTGACTTTACTAAGAATCTGCTCAGAAGTTTTTATTCTCTATTACAGTACAGTTTGAAAACAGTTTTAGATTCTGTTTTATAATACTCAATGAAAATTAAAGAGCAAACTAGGAAACTAGCCGCAGGTTGCTCAAAGCACGGCTTTGAGGTTGTAGATAAGACTGACGAAGTCAGTTACATATATCTACGGCAAGGCGACGTTGACGTGGTTTGAAGAGATTTTCGAAGAGTATAAAAAGCGAGCAAGCCCGCTTTTAATCTATTTTACTAAAGTTTAGCAGAAGGGAACTGGTCAGAACAGATACAGAACTAAAGGCCATGGCTAGACCAGCTAGTTCTGGATTGAGGGCCAGTCCAACACCAGAAAAGACTCCTGCTGCAATCGGAATTCCGACGACATTGTAAATAAAGGCCCAGAAAAGATTGAGCAGAATACGATGAAAGGTTTTCTTACTCATGTCAAAGGCACGTACCACTCCTAGGAGGTTATTAGTTGTCAACACCAAATCTGCTGACTCGATGGCAATATCTGTTCCAGCTCCCATAGCAATCCCCACATCTGCTACACTGAGGGCAGGAGCATCATTGATACCGTCCCCAACAAAGGCTACTTTGCCAGTTGCTTGCAGTTTATGGATTTCATGAGCTTTTTCCTCTGGCAAGACACCTGCAATAACCTCTTCGATTCCAATCTGATCGGCAATAGCACGCGCCACACCTGCATTGTCTCCTGTCAGCATGACTGTTTTAAGACCTCGTTTTTTCAACTGACTGATGGCAAGCTTGGCATTTTCCTTGGGAATATCTTGCAAAGCAAGCAAGCCTTTGATTTCATTGTCAACAGCCAAGAAAACAACTGTCTTAGCTTCTTTTTCCAGTTCTTCTAGTTTTTCTTGATAAATGCTAGAAATACTCATGCCATCCAGCATTTTAGCATTTCCAAGTAAGACTTGTTTTCCAGCTATTTGCCCTGAAACACCTTTTCCGTGCAAGGCTTGGAAATTTTCAACGGTTTGAAACTCAAGTCCAGTTTCACTCGCTCGCTTGACAATGGCCTCAGCCAGTGGGTGTTGAGAAGCTTCTTCCAAGGAAGCTGCCAATCCAAGCACTTCTACTTCGTCGCCGATGATATCTGTAACCACAGGTTTCCCTTCAGTCAAAGTTCCGGTCTTATCAAAGACGATAGTTTGAACTTTCTGGATTTCCTGTAGAACCATTCCATTTTTGAGGAGAACTCCCATCTTGGCACTGCGACCTGTCCCCACCATAAGGGCTGTCGGTGTTGCAAGTCCCAAGGCACAAGGGCAGGCAATAATCAGAACTGCTACTCCATAGAGAAGCGAAGACACAAAGCTCGCTCCAAGCACAACTACACTATCCCTGAGCAAGACGAACCAAACCCAAAAGGTCACAATCCCTAAAATGACAACTGCTGGGACAAAAATCCCTGAAATTTTATCCGTCAAGTCCTGAATCGGCGCACGACTTGTCTGAGCTTTCTTCACAAAATCCACAATCTGAGCCAAAACAGTCTCTGAACCAACTTTTTCTGCTCTAAAAACAAGTGTTCCACTATTATTGATGGTGGAACCAATGACGGTATCTCCAACTGTCTTGTCCACAGGCAGACTTTCACCTGTCACCATAGACTCATCAATACTAGAGATACCTTCTACTACGACACCATCAACCGCAATCTTTTCACCGGGACGCACTCGAATCAGGTCACCTACCTTGACTTGCTCCAAAGGAACTTGAACATAGTTATCCTCACGCAAGACTTCTGCAGTTTTAGCCTGCAAGTCAAGTAATTTCTCCACAGCTTGGGAAGTATTTTTCCGCATTTTCTCCTCAAAAACGGCTCCCATAAGAACGAAGAAGAAGATAAATGCAGCACTTTCAAAGTAAACGGGGAGGCCAGCGAAGAGGGCAACTAAGCTATAGAAATAGGCCACTAGGGTTCCCAGCGCTACCAAGGTATCCATGTTGGCATTGTGCTTTTTAAAACTAGCCCAAGCACTTTGGATATAAGGACCACCTGCTACTAGCATAATCGGTGTTGTGGCTAAAAAGGTTCCCCAACGCATGACTTGGTGACTAATTCCTCCTGTCGACATCCCAATCATGAGAATCACAAGAGGCACAGTAAAGATACTAGTAATCCAAAAACGCTGTAAAAGTGATAGAGATTTTCGAGTCTTCTCAACTACGGTATAACTCCCCTTTTGCATCTTCATGCCACAAGAAAATTCATGTTGGCCTAATTCTTGAGGTGTAAAACGAATGACTTTCTCCTCATCTACGCCGATTGGTTCCAAGATGCCTTCTTCTTCAAAAAGAATTTCCTTATAACAGTTTGAAGGCGTTGTACGATGAAAAGTAATCTCAGCAAGAATCCCTTTTTGAAGTTGGATATGGGCTGGATGATAGCCTTTTTCAGCTCGGATACGGATTTTTTGAACACCATTTTCAAGACTTGCTTTTACAATTTCAGTCATATCATTCTCCTATTCTACAATCATCTTGCCGTGCATCATATTCATGCCACAAGAGAAACCATACTCTCCAGCCTGCTCAGGTGTGATTTCCACTACATACTCTTCCCCCATAGGCAGGTCCGCATGTACACCAAAATCTGGAAAAACAATTTGGTCCAGACAGGGTGAAGGGTCCTTACGGTCAAAGACAATGCGGGCTGGCACTGATTTCTTGAGGATAATCAACTCAGGCGTATAGCCCCCCATGACTTCCACTCGAATCTCTTGGTAACCCTTTTTTTGCTGGGCCTTTTGTCCAGATTTTTCAGGCTTTTTGAAAAACCAAAATAAGATAAAGGCGATAAGGGCAATACAAATAATGGTTACAATACTATTTAACATGACGTCTCCTTTACATACAATTACATCTTACTTCTGTCACAGCGTTTGATTTCTTCTCAGAAATCACAGTTTCTAAGTCTTCCAAGTCAGCCAGAGTAAAATCACATTCCATAATCAAATCAGACAACAAGTTCTTAATCCTACGAGAACAAACCTTGTCTTTGATATCTTGGACAAGTAAATCCCGACTTTGGTCCAGAGTTAATAGGGATGAATAGACAAAGAACTTGCCTTCTTTTTTCCGAGTCAGACACTCTTTCTCAACCAAACGAGCCAAAAGAGTTTGAATGGTCGACTTGG
>CAUTTK010000098.1:0-5307 GCA_963541475.1 uncultured Streptococcus sp.
TGGATGAACGGATGTCATCAAGTCGAAATATCTTAGCCAAAGACCGTTTTGACCAGCCAGTCTTCCTCTTTGAGAACGACTTTGCCCTTCGCTGGTTTGCGGACAAGTATCCAGATGTAGAATTGGAAGAAAAAATGTAAATCGTTACAAATGACTAGCAACATAAAGTTGCTGTCATTTAACGGTAACCGCTATGGCGGCTTACCTAAACGCTCCACTAGTAAAGTTTTACGAATATTATCGATTCGTAAAACTTTACGTCGTGACGGGTAGAAAGTGGCCTAGCGACCTAACTGCCTCACTAACTGAGTTTTACAAATGGAATCGATTTGCTAAGCCCTGTGTCGTAGTTCAGTAAATTTACTTGATTGTGTGACAATCTAAGTAACTAACGAGTTTGAGAAAAAAGTTTTTTAAATCAAAAAAGCGTATAGTATCAGGTATAAATGAACTGCACCCCAAAAGTTAGACAGAAAAAATCTAACTTTTGAGGTGCAGTTCAAAACACTCTTGATATTATGCGTTTTATTTTACTTCATTTTATTCTAAAATTGAGTTTTTGTTCAGCCGATAGGCGCTTCACTAGTAAAACTTTATGAATGCCTATTGTCTGTGGGCTTTTTCATTGCAAGTCTCAGAAAGTTAAGGTGGCTAATAGTCTGATTTTACTTGGGAAAATTAAAGAACGAACTAGAAAGTTAGATATAGATGGCTCAAAATATTGATTTGATATTGAAGTTAATGACAAGTTTGCAGATAGATTTAGGATAAAGCGAGGATAACTACTGTTGCGTTTTGAGTTTTTGAAGACTATTATTGTTGGTTTCTATATAAGTAGAATTATTAAATTATATCTTCTATTTAGAAAAAAATGTATTGTTTGATTGGATATGTCGTAGGAGACTTCTTATTAATTAGATAATTAAAAATTTTAAAATTTCAGTTGAATTGAATGTATTTGCACAAAAATTAAAAAAATAAGAAATTTTTAATTTTAAAAAAACAAGATACCCCTATAGATGCGACATCTTTTTGATATATATCGTTAGGAATATTTATTTGTTCAGGCATAGCTTTTCCTATACATCATATATTGACCTTAGTTCAGAATTAAAGTATACTAAAGAAGTATGAGTAAACTTGGCAAGAGTTTACACTTTTGTCTGGAAAAGGAGTAGAAAATGTTTTTTAGACGTCAGAATGGTAGGTGCAGAGAAACAGACCGTGTGACACGTTATAAGTTAATTAAATCAGGTAAACATTGGTTGAGAGCTTCAACCTCTCTTTTTGGCTTGTTTAAAGTTATGAGGGGTGGTGTTGATACGACTCAAGTTATGACTGAGGTGGTAGAAGATAAAGTTAACCATTCAATTACGGGGTTAGATATTATCCGAGGGGTCGTGACTACAGGAGCTGTTTTAGGTGGTGCTGTTGCGACGCAAACCAAAGTGTTTGCAAATGAAGCAGTAGCTTTGGAAAAAACACTAGATAAATCAGATGTTTTAGTAGCAAACGATACGGTAGTTTTAGGTACGACAAATGCAAGCAATTCAGAGAGTTCTAGTTCTTTGAGTGAAAGCGCTTCGAAGTCGGAATCGGTGTCTAATAGCACTTCAGCAAGTGTTTCAGCTAGTACATCAGCTAGTCTTTCTGCAAGTACTTCAACTAGTGAGTCGGTCAGTGCTTCTACTAGTACTAGTCAATCAAAAAGTGAGTCAGAAAGTTTTTCTGTAGCGTCAAGTTTATCCGCTGAACAGAGCACATCTGTAGCAACAACTGAACAGTCTTCCTCACCTTCAAAAGAATCAACTAATCTTAAAATTGATTCTGCTGTACTGAAGGCTGCTGAGATTGATGGAAAGGCTGGTGCGAATGTTGCTAAAGCAACTTCTGACACAACAAGTTTAGTAGGAGTGACTGCTGGTGCCATAGCAACAACAGAAGTTTCAGCTAAACAACAGGATGAAAATCGTAAGAAGTTAACCAAACTTTCAGCTGAGATGGGTGAGTACTTAGCAAAAGCTGTAGGATTGCCGAATGCGGACTCTGCTATTACCAAAGTGAATGCTGCCGTTACGGAGATTGAAAAAGCCTTGGCGGATCCGACGAGTGATTTGACATCAGTAGTACAAAAAGCGACCTCTGCTCGTAATTCCATTGTCAATGTTGTTCTAGGTGCACATTCAGGTCAACGTGATAGTCGTAACGGACAAGCGATAGAGAGAGGAATATCTCCTAGGGCATCACTCTCTAGTCATGGAACGACAGCTTCGATTGAGTCTGGTAGATATGATAGAAATAGTAATGAAGTTGTTTGGCGTATCAATATGCACGCGAACAGTGCCTTGCATCATGTAGGGCTGATTGCGGATGTAGATCCTAATACGACTATTACTCGTGTGACCTTTAATAATGGACAAGAAATGGAGAAACGTGGTGGCTCAGGAAATGAGTATGTTTATGATATACGCCACGATAAACAAAGAAACCTAGAAGCAACGATTGAAGTTTATGCTACTGTAAATGATAAGTCAGCAACTGCAACATTGGATGCAAGGGTTGCTACAAGTAGCCAACCATTTACAAGTGCGGATACTTTTGGGGACGATACTCCTTCTATGCATAATGAAGTAGCTACTAGAGTATCGCATGCCCCACGTATGAGTAGAAGTATAGCAGTTCCTAATCGTGCAGCAGGTCAGAGCCGTGCAGCTTCTAATCCGCCTAGGATTACGATGCCATCTGATGTCACTTTTTATAATGATGATGCCATCACGAATTTTCAGATACAATTACGTGATGATAGAGGGATGGATAGGGTCAGTCCTTCTCAATCAAATGCTATCATTACAGGTGTAACTTCCCCAAACTATCCTGCTACTAGTAGAAGAGGGCCAGGGGATTTGTGGACTTATGACTATAGAGGAAATAGAACAGGATATCAAACCTCCCGCAACATTGATATAACAGGGACAGTTGGTCGTAAAGGTACTGCTTGGGAACCGTATAAACCAGGTACCTATCCTCTTGAATATACAGTTACAGATATTGATGGTCAGACTGCTACAGCCCGTACCAATTTCCATGTCAAAGGATTTAATGATCGACAAAATCCTGCGAAAGGTACTAGTGTAGTAGTTAATGACAAGGCAAATCTAAGTCAAAAGGAAAGAGAACAAATCTTGGCTAATTTTAAAACAGCCAATGCAAGCATTCTTTCAAGTACAGACTACAAAAAAGGAACTGAAGAAGGTTCAATCAGTCTAGCTGATAATGGAGATGTTACTATTACTTATCGTGATAGAACATCGGATACAGTAATAGATAATGTTAAGTATGGTGTGGAGAAAGCGACTGACATATTCTATGCAGTAAGTGATGAGTCGCTGTCTAATATAAATCCAAGAAGTCTTGTGCGTCCAGTTGGCGGAGCATCTGACTTACCTAGTGGGACAAGATTTGCATGGAAACAAGGGCAAGCTCCTACAATGACAGCGATGGGAGACCGAGAGAATCTTAGAACTGCAACCTTAACGGTAACTCACCCAGATAACACTACTACGGATTTAACATACAATTACAGAATTTACCAAAAGATTGAGACTAAAACTCACAATGGAGTTACAGGTCAATTTTATGCCTTTAAAGCAGCTTCGGGTGGTGCAGCAGTTGGAGGTGATTATGCCAATAATATAGGTGGATTTTCAAATCTCTATATTAACAACGACTCCCTTCCTTCAGGAACAACATTTGCTTATGAGTATCGTCTGAATAACAATGCAAGTGCACCACTAAATAATCGAACTGGGTCACCTAAATTTAGTGATGTCTGGCATACAACTGATTCTGCAGCTACGACACACCGTACAACCTATACTGCAAAAGCAACTTATCCAACAGGACGCTTTGGAACTCCGTCTGCACAAGATCGTGCTTTGACAAGTGAGACAAGCTTTACTTATACAGTAGTGGATCCAGTGGCTAAACAAGAGTATGTTACAACAGTTGGAAATACAGCTCCATTAAATGACATTATTTCAAATCCTGGTAATGCACTTAAAAATTCTAATTCTAGTGTAGTGATTCCGAATGGGACAACTTATGAATGGGTATCCAGACCAGATGCTTCAGCTCCAGGTATCTATAAGAAAGAAGTCAAAGTTACTTTACCACAAGGTTCAACAACTCAATCAAGAAATTCTACAAATGTTCCTGTCGCTATTAAAGTAAAACCAAATCCTCCACAAATCGCAGATGATCAAGTAAGGAATACAGGCGGTCTTCCAAATAAAGGAATTACTGTAACGAATGCTCTACCAAATGCGCGGGTTACCTTGACAATCAATGGCAAACAACTTCCATCTAAAACAGCAGATCAAAATGGAAGAGTGACGTTTGCTGCAAATGAATTAGCAGACAGTAACGGCTTGCTTCCAACAGGAAACGTAACAGTTAAACAAAGTAAGGTATTTACTAATCCTGTAACGAATTCAAATGAAACTTTGGAATCAGATGCAAGAAGTGTTGAAATCAGTAAGGAAACTGTAGCACCAGAACCAACCTTTGATCTCTATATCCATAATGATAAGACAGGTCAGTGGGAAAAACAATCCATTCAAGATGGTGTTCGTCCGCGTACAAGAGGCTATGAAGTCTTCGCAGGTGATAAAATTAAAATCGTCATAAGCGGCAAAGATAACAGTGGTAAGATTAAAACTCTGAAATTACATGATGGAACTTCAGATATAAATAGAATCTTCCAAGATGGATATTCATCAAACGATCCTGCACCTGGATTTAAAGACACTCCAACGGAAGCTTCAACAACAAATCCTGCTATTCGAGAGTATACAGCAACTTATGATGAAAACAAGCAATATGCAGATGGTAATAAATGGAACCGTGGTGTTAAAGCAATTGATTTATCTAACAATGAAGCTCGTACTCTGACAGTAGTAGCTCAAGGAAAATTAAGTAAAAAATTCCCAGGTGAAGTGCCAGCGACAGTTCAAGTAACTAATGCGACAACTCCATCAGAAGATGATAAACAAAAGATTCTTGCAGCGGTGAAGGGAGCTAATCCCCAAGAGGCAAATCGTATTAGTAGATACGAATTTAAAAACGGTGGAGCTGTATCAAATGGTAAAGTAACAGTCGTTATTACCTATAAAGATGGTACATCGAATGAAGTAGAGGTACCAGTATCGGATTCTGATCGTAAGTCTGAACAAGCCTCTAGATCTGCATCGGAGTCAGCGTCAACAAGCGCCGTAGCGTCTACCTCAGCAAGTACAAGCGCCGTAGCAT
>CAUTTK010000099.1:0-5273 GCA_963541475.1 uncultured Streptococcus sp.
CGTCTTTCTCATAACGAACAATTGGCTCAATCCGCGTAACGACAACTTTAGATTTAGCACCATTTTGTTTGAAGATTTCCTTTTTCTCTGTTGGAGTAAGGGCACCGGTGCTTGCATTCACTTCGTAGCTGGTTGTCTTCTTAACAACGTCATCGCCTTCTTTGAGATATTCAACCTCATCTTGAGCTGGCACTTTGACCACTGTCGGTTTTGATGGGACTACTACTGCCGGTTCCTCATGCGGAACAAGGCTACCGTCTGCAGGGTTAACAGTATAAGTTGTAGTGACTGTTCTGGTACCTGGAATACCAGCTACTGTGATTTTTGATTCACCTTTGGCTCTTGTGGCGTCTTTTTCATAACGCACACTTGGATCAAGTGGCGTAACGGCAACTGTGGATTTAGCGCCATTTGGACTGGTAATTTCTTTCCTTACTGTTGGAGTAAGAACACCTGTACTTGCATTCACTTCGTAGCTGGTTGTCTTCTTAACAACGTCATCGCCTTCTTTGAGATATTCAACCTCATCTTGAGCTGGCACTTTGACCACTGTCGGTTTTGATGGGACTACTACTGCCGGTTCCTCATGCGGAACAAGGCTACCGTCTGCAGGGTTAACAGTATAAGTTGTAGTGACTGTTCTGGTACCTGGAATACCAGCTACTGTGATTTTTGATTCACCTTTGGCTCTTGTGGCGTCTTTTTCATAACGAACACTTGGCTCAAGTGGCGTAACGGCAACTGTAGATTTAGCGCCATTTTGTTTGAAGATTTCTGTTGTCTCTGTTAGAGTAAGGGAACCCGTGCTTGCATTAACTGAGTAGGCTGTGGTCTTCTTAACCACATTATCGCCTTCTTTGAGGTATGCAATATCATCCTTAGCTGGCACTTTGACCACTGTAGGAGTTGACGGTTTGATAACTGGTTTTCCTTCATGTGGAATAAGGCTACCATCTGTAGGATTAACCGTGTAGGTGGTAGTTACTGTGCTTGTACCTGAAGTACCAGCTACTGTAATTTTTGCTTCACCTTTGACTCTTGTGGCGTCTTTTTCATAACGCACACTTGACTCAAGTGGTGTAACAACAACTGTAGATTTGGCACCATTTGGACTGGTAATTTCTTTCCTTACAGTTGGAGTAAGGGCACCGGTGCTTGCATTGACCGCGTAAGTTGTAGTCTTCTTAACAATGTCGTCGCCCTCTTTGAGGTATTCAATCTCATCTTGGGCTGGAACTTTGACTACTGTGGGTTTAGATGGGACTACCACTGCCGGTTCCTCATGCGGAACGAGGCTACCATCTGTCGGATTAACAGTATAGGTTGTTGTTACTGTGCTTGTGCCTGGAGTACCAGCTGTTGTTACATTAGCTCCACCTTTAGCTCTTGTGGCGTCTTTCTCATAACGAACAATTGGCTCAATCCGCGTAACGACAACTTTAGATTTGGCACCTTTTGGATTGGCAACGTCTTTCCTTACTGTTGGAGTAAGAGCACCGGTACTGGCATTGACCGCGTAAGTTATGGTCTTCTTAACTACATCATCGCCTTCTTTGAGGTATGCAACCTCATCCTTAGCTGGAACTTTGACCACTGTAGGTTTTGATGGGACTACTACCGCCGGTCCTTCATGGGGAATGAGACTGCCATCTGTAGGATTAACTGTGTAGGTGGTAGTGACTGTTCTAGTGCCCTGAATACCAGCTATTGTTACATTTTTTCCACCTTTAGCTCTCGTGGCATCTTTTTCATAACGAACACTTGGCTCAAGGGGCGTAACAACAACCTTGGTCTTAGCGCCATCTTTCTTGAAAACTTCCTTTTTCTCTATTGGAGTAAGGGCACCGGTGCTTGCATTGACCGCGTAAGTTGTAGTCTTCTTAACAACATCATCGCCTTCTTTAAGGTATTCAATCTCATCTTTAGCTGGCACTTTGACCACTGTAGGTTTTGATGGGACTACCACTGCAGGTTCTTCATGCGGAATAAGGCTACCATCTGTCGAATTGACTGTGTAGGTTGTGGTTACTGTTCTTGTACCTGGAATACCAGCTACTGTGATTTTTGATTCACCTTTAGCTCTTGTGGCATCTTTCTCATAACGAACACTTGGCTCAAGTGGTGTAACGGCAACTGTAGATTTGGCACCATCTTTCTTGAACACTTCATCAAGTGTATTTTTAGTAATCTGTCCTGTATCGGGATCTTTGATACTAACAGTTATTGACTTAATGATGTCATCTCCGCGTTTACTGTATACAGCAGTTTCTCCAACTTTTTCTACAGATTTGACTGTTGTAATTTTTTTATCTTGATAACCTGTCCCATCCAAGGAAATTCGTTTCCCAGATATAAACTCTGATCGTCTATTAATCATATCGGCTTCAAAATAAGAACGTGAACTATGACCTCCGCTTGTTCGTCCAACATTTATAACAACATCACTATCATTGCTGACGCCTTTTCTTATCGTCGAATCATTATCAACAATATAATGTGTCATTTTCCCAGACTTAGCTATTTTTTTACTATCTAGACCTTTCTGCCAAAATTCATTACTGGAAAAGAAATTGGTCACAACTTTTGGGGCATTAAAGGTTGTTCCTTTTTTTAATACATTATTATAAAAGTTTCTATAAGCCCGCTGTTCTTTAGAAGACATGACTCTGCTATCAGAATATGCCAACTGATAGGCTTCAACCATTGCCCGTTGTACTAAATATCCTCCTAAAGAGTGTCCTGTCAAATATAGATTGGTAATGCTCTTATCTTTAGCCAGTTCACGCATGATATTTTCTGCATCGATCCCTTGTTGAGGATTGCTTCCTGTTCCAAGTCTTATATCAGCTCCTATATCTTTGGCATCACTTGTTCCACGAAATGCTAATACTTGTGCAGTTCCATTTGGTAAATATAAGAAATCACTCTTAGTTTCATACAAGACAGCATCTAGTCCGCTAGAGGTATGGTAACTTTTCTTCCTTTCCCAATAAGGCCCCAATTCCTTATTCATCATCATATACTCATAACGTGGTCTACTGTCACCATTCTTTTTATATAACTCTGACTCTGTTAAGGGTCTCTTATAATCCAGCACTCTATCGATATAATTATCATCACGGTAGGACAATTCCATGAACATAATCATATCGCGCTCACTGACATTCCATTTTAATTTTTCATCTGGCTTTTCTTTACTATCAATAATACCATCACCATCAGTATCTTCTAACATAGGATGACTATTGTAGCCTACATACTTTTTCCCGCCTTTTTCATAAATATAAAGTTCATCTTTATCCTTCAAGTAATCATCATCTGTATAAGCTTCTGGACTTAACTTAGGGCCGTTTAGTAACAAACTGTCAAGCTTATTACCTTCTGAACCGATTACTCCTGCTTTGATTTTTTTAGCATCTTCCTCAGTCAATTCATATTTTTTTATTTCGGAAGGATTTGATGCTGCTCTCACCGCTGGAGTGCTTGATCTGTCTTCACCCACCACGGAAGCCCTTGTTGTCAAGCTATTATTGCTCATCTTCCCAGATGTCTCAAGTTCTGTAGTTCTTGTAGATCCTATTGGAGTATCTTTTGCGGCTGGACTGGAAATAGAAGCTCGATTCTCTGGTGAACTTTGAGACTCTTGTTTTTTCTCCACAGTAGGGATCGAATTCTCCCTTTCAGAATTAGCCCCTATCTCTGTTACCAAATTATTTTCCGTAGAAGCCAGCACTCCCTGGTATGGTGTAAACAAGGTAATTCCTATTAATACGGAAGCCACTCCAACTGAAAACTTTCGAATCGAAAAACGTTGACGTTTATTAAAAATGTCTTTCATTTTACCAACTTTCTTTCTCACTATTTTTTACAAAATAGAGGGTTCTAATATTTTTCTTTGACAGAATACTAAATCGTTTCTTGACTAAAATTTTAGAGCTTTTCCTCTACTTCATCATAAACGACCACATTGATTTCTAATCATAGAAAAATGGATCACTTAATATTACTAAAATATCAGTAAAATATAAAAAATGTAAATATTTTACTTTCAACACTGCCATTATACCATAAAAAATCATGACACTCATGTGTTTTAAAAAAGGTTTATCAAAAAGTCTTTATACTCAATGAAAATCAAAGAACAAACTAGGAAACTAGCCGCAGGTTGCTCAAAACACTGTTTTGAGGTTGCAGATAGCGTTGACGTGGTTTGAAGAGATTTTCGAAGAGTATTAAAATCAAAAAACGCATAATATCAGGCATTGAATGAAAACCTTGATACTATGCGTTTTATCTTATACATTTCACTAAATTTGCGACTACTATTTGAATCTTTATCCAACTCTGTCAAATCTAGATTTTTTCTTCTTTGATATCAATCACAATCTCTTCTGATTGGTCAAGAGTTTCGGCTTTTTCTTGCCATTGCTCCTTGAGATTATTGAATTGATCTTTTGATGCTACTGTCGCTTGACGGGCACATGATTTGGCTTGAGCAAGTACACTGTCCACAGTGATTTCACCTGACTCAACCTGTTCTTTTGTTTTAAGAACAAAATCTGTAGCCTGCTCCTTAACTTCTGTCAGTTTTTCACAGATCTGCTCTTTGGCATACTCAGGATCTTCTCTTAAATCATCCAGAAAATCTTGAGCCTGACTGCAAACTTGTTTGCCCTTGTCGCTTGTTAAAAACAAGGCAAGAGCTGCACCTGAAACGGTTCCTAAAAGGATTGAGGATAGTTTACCCATAAGGATTCTCCTTTTTTATTTTTTGAAAAATTTACTTGCAAGACGAAGAGCTGACAAACTTGCACCAGTCTTGAGTGTTTTTGAACCAGCTGATGAAGCTTTCTTGCTCAAGACACGCGCATGATCATTGAGGTCTGAAACAGATAGAGATAAATCAGCAACAGCACTAAAGAGTGGATCAATCGTTGCCACCTTAACATTGATATCATCTGCCAAGACATTGACCTTAGCCAATAATTCATTGGTATGGTGCAAGGTTACATCCACATCTGAAGTCAAGGTTTTAATCGTCTTCTCTGTTTCATCTATGACACGACCAAGCTTTTGTACAGTGATAATCAGATAGACCAAAAAGACAATCAAAGCTAGGGCGACAAGAATATATGCAACTTCTAACATTTAGTTTTCCTCCTCAGTAAAATAGTAAGGGGCCTTCTTTCGATTTTGATAAAGAATGATAAAAATACCGAGACCGATAAGGACAACTGATAGCCATTGAGAGACTCGAAGGCCAAAGAACATGA
>CAUTTK010000100.1:0-5065 GCA_963541475.1 uncultured Streptococcus sp.
ATGTCTAAGAAGATGGCAACTGGGGATTTCTTCCCACTTCAAGTCAACTACGAAGAAAAAATGTATGCGGCTGGGAAGTTTCCTGGTGGCTTTATGAAACGTGAAGGACGTCCTTCAACAGATGCGACTTTGACAGCGCGTTTGATTGACCGTCCAATCCGTCCTATGTTTGCGGAAGGCTTCCGTAACGAAGTACAAGTCATCAATACGGTGCTTTCTTATGATGAAAATGCCTCTGCACCTATGGCAGCTATGTTTGGTTCATCCTTGGCGCTTTCTATCTCAGATATTCCATTTGACGGACCAATCGCTGGGGTGCAAGTGGGTTATGTAGATGGTCAAATCATCATCAACCCAAGTCAAGAACAAGCAGAGCAATCTCTCCTTGAGTTGACAGTAGCTGGTACAAAGCACGCTATCAATATGGTAGAGTCTGGTGCCAAAGAATTGTCAGAAGAAATCATGTTGGAAGCTCTTCTGAAAGGGCATGAAGCAGTCAAAGAATTGATTGCCTTCCAAGAAGAAATCGTTGCTGCTGTCGGTAAGGAAAAAGCAGAAGTGGAATTGCTTCATGTGGATGCGGACTTGCAGGCTGAAATCATCGCAGCCTACAACAGCGACCTCCAAAAAGCGGTTCAAGTAGAAGAAAAATTGGCTCGTGAAGCTGCAACTCAAGCAGTTAAGGATCAAGTGACTGCTGTGTATGAAGAAAAATATGCAGACCACGAAGAATTTGACCGCATCATGCGTGATGTGGCTGAAATCTTGGAACAAATGGAACATGCTGAAGTGCGCCGCTTGATTACAGAAGACAAGGTTCGTCCTGATGGTCGTAAGGTCGATGAAATCCGTCCTTTGGATGCGGTTGTTGACTTCCTTCCTCGTGTACACGGTTCTGGTCTCTTCACTCGTGGACAAACTCAGGCTCTTTCAGTCTTGACCTTGGCGCCAATGGGTGAAACTCAAATTATCGATGGTTTGGATCCGGAGTATAAGAAACGCTTTATGCACCACTATAACTTCCCTCAATATTCTGTAGGGGAAACTGGTCGTTACGGTGCGCCAGGTCGTCGTGAAATTGGTCATGGTGCTCTTGGTGAGCGTGCCCTTGCTCAAGTATTGCCAAGTTTGGAAGAATTCCCATATGCGATCCGCTTGGTGGCTGAGGTCTTGGAATCAAACGGTTCTTCTTCCCAAGCCTCTATCTGTGCGGGAACTCTTGCCCTTATGGCTGGTGGTGTGCCAATCAAGGCGCCAGTAGCTGGTATTGCCATGGGTCTCATCTCAGATGGAAACAACTACACAGTCTTGACAGATATCCAAGGTTTGGAAGACCACTTTGGAGACATGGACTTTAAGGTTGCAGGAACTCGTGACGGGATTACAGCCCTTCAAATGGATATCAAGATTCAAGGGATTACTGCAGAAATCTTGACTGAGGCTCTTGCTCAAGCCAAGAAAGCGCGTTTTGAAATCCTGGATGTGATTGAAGCAACGATTCCAGAAGTTCGTCCAGAATTGGCTCCAACTGCTCCGAAAATTGATACCATCAAGATTGATGTGGACAAAATCAAGATTGTCATCGGTAAGGGTGGAGAAACCATCGACAAGATTATCGCTGAAACAGGCGTTAAGATTGATATCGATGAAGAAGGAAATGTGTCTATCTACTCTAGCGACCAAGATGCTATTAACCGTGCCAAAGAAATCATTGCTGGTTTGGTTCGTGAAGCTAAGGTGGATGAAGTTTACCATGCTAAGGTTGTTCGTATCGAGAAGTTTGGTGCCTTTGTCAACCTCTTTGATAAGACAGATGCCCTTGTTCATATCTCTGAGATGGCTTGGACGCGTACCAATAATGTCGAAGACTTGGTAGCAATCGGGGATGAAGTTGATGTTAAGGTTATCAAGATTGATGAAAAAGGACGTGTGGATGCTTCTATGAAAGCCCTTCTTCCTCGTCCTCCAAAACCTGAACATGATGAAAAAGGTGAAAAATCAGAGAGACCTCACCGCCCACGTCATCACAAGGACCACAAACCTAAGAAAGAATTTACAGAAACACCAAAAGATTCAGAATAAGAAAAGGAGAAATGTATGGGATGGTGGCGCGAAACCATTGATATCGTAAAAGAAAATGATCCAGCGGCCCGCACCACTTTGGAGGTTTTGCTGACTTATCCAGGTGTCAAGGCCTTGGCGGCCCACCGTCTCTCCCATTTTCTCTGGAAGCATGGCTTCAAACTCCTGGCTCGTATGCACAGTCAGTTTTGGCGCTTTTGGACTCAGATTGAGATTCATCCAGGTGCTCAGATTGATTCAGGTGTTTTCATCGACCACGGCTCTGGTCTGGTGATTGGGGAGACAGCGATTGTTGAAAAAGGCGTTCTTCTCTATCACGGAGTGACTCTTGGTGGGACGGGTAAGGATGTTGGTAAACGCCATCCGACCGTGCGAAAGGGAGCTCTCATATCAGCTCATGCCCAAGTCATTGGACCAGTGGAAATCGGCGAAAATGCCAAGGTCGGTGCAGCAGCAGTTGTTGTGGCAGACGTACCTAGTGATGTGACGGTTGTCGGTATTCCTGCTAAGATTGTCCGTGTTCATGGTAAGAAGGATGAACCAGTCATTCACGAAGTTGAAGAAAAACGAGAGTATTATGTCAATAAACTCGAGCAGGCTAAAGAAGCCAGTCACAGATCGTCTGGGTTGTAGAGGATACCTATATGATTCAAGCAAGAAACAAGTTAAGCCAAGAGGAGCTATCTGAGGCGAAAAAACTAATTAACTGTTGTCAAGCCTATGATGGGACTTATCGTGATCCCTATCTTTCTAACATGCTTAATTTTGACCCAAACATGCCCGCCTTTTTCCTTTATTATGAAAAAGGCGAACTTGTTGGTCTATTAACTGTTTATGCTGATGACCAAGATGTGGAAGTGACGATACTGGTTCATCCAGATCATCGTCGTCAGGGAATTGCGCGTGCATTGCTTACTAGTTTTGAGAAAGAAACGGCTTCTTTCCATATTCATTCAGTCACTTTTCAGACAGAGCGTGTTTTTCTAGATCGCCATCCTGATTTTGTCAGCAACTGGGGATTGGTCGAGGATGAAGAGACAGAAACCTGGTTGGGTAAGGATAGAAGACCATATCTGTTAGCAAAACTTTCTAATCTTGAAGTTTTGTTAGCAGATAGTTCGTATCAGGAGCAAATCAGTCAGTTAAAATTTCAGGCATTTTCAGAGGAACATGAATCGAGAGAAGTTGTGGATAGATATGTCACTGAAGCCCTGAAGGATCCAGAAAGTCGCCTATATATTTTATTAAAAGACGGTCAGGTTATTGGAACTTGCACGGTAGATTTATCGACTAATACGAATTACTTCTACGGTTTAGCAATATCGGAACCTGAACGTGGGAAAGGCTATGGAAGCTACTTAGCAAAATCCCTAGTCAACCAACTGATTGAGCAAAATGATAAGGAGTTTCAGATTGCAGTAGAGGACAGCAACGTAGGTGCCAAGCGCTTGTATGAAAAAATCGGCTTTGTCAAACAGACCCAGGTAGTTTATCTGAATGAGAAAGGAGCAAGGGATTCCGAAGTCTAGAGACATTCGGACTGAAATTCAATTGAACTCTTAGTGATGAAACTAAGTGTTCTTGGATTTTGGTTTTCCTGACTATTATTTTATGATTAAAATCTACGACACCATGTCTCGTGATTTACTAGAATTTGTCCCTATCGAGGACGGTAAGGTTAAGATGTATGTCTGTGGGCCTACAGTATATAACTATATCCACGTGGGGAATGCCCGTTCGACGGTAGCTTTTGATACCATTCGTCGTTATTTCGAATACCGTGGCTACGAGGTTGCCTATATTTCCAATTTCACGGATGTGGATGATAAGATTATCAACCGTGCCAGGGAAGAAGGCATCACGCCTCAGGAGGTTGCGGATAAGTACATCGCTGCCTTTCGTGAGGATGTGACAGCCTTGGGCGTCAAACCTGCGACTCGCCATCCACGTGTAGTAGAGTTTATGGCTGATATCATTCGTTTTGTGGAAGACTTGATTGAAAAAGGCTTTGCCTATGAGAGTCAAGGGGATGTCTACTTCCGTGTAGAAAAATCCCACAACTATGCCAAATTAGCCAATAAAACCTTGGAAGATTTGGAGCTAGGTGCATCAGGTCGTACTGATGAAGAAACAGCTCGCAAGGAAAATCCGGTAGACTTTGCCCTATGGAAAGCTGCTAAACCTGGCGAGATTTCTTGGGACAGTCCTTGGGGACCTGGTCGTCCAGGCTGGCATATCGAGTGTTCGGTCATGTCGACAGAGATTTTGGGAGATACCATTGATATCCACGGTGGTGGAGCCGATCTCGAGTTTCCTCACCATACCAATGAAATTGCCCAGTCAGAAGCCAAAACAGGCAAGACTTTTGCCAATTACTGGATGCACAATGGTTTTGTCAATATCGATAATGTCAAGATGTCCAAGTCCTTGGGCAACTTTATAACCGTACACGATGCCCTCAAAACTCTTGACGGGCAAGTACTTCGATTCTTCTTTGCGACTCAGCATTACCGTAAACCAATCAACTTTACGGAAAAAGCAGTGCGAGACGCTGAGACAAATCTCAAGTATCTCAAAAATACTTACGAGCAACCATTTTCTGGGACTGTAGATATTCAAGAGTTACAGGCCTTTAAAGATAAGTTTGTGGCTGCAATGGATGAAGATTTTAACTCTGCTAATGGTATTACAGTTGTCTTTGAAATGGCCAAGTGGATTAACTCTGGCAACTATGATGCAAGTGTTAAGCAGGCTCTTGCGAATATGTTAGAAGTCTTTGGAATTGTCTTTGTTGAGGAAGTTTTGGATGCAGATATCGAAGTCTTGATTCAGAAACGCCAAGAAGCGCGTGCCAATCGTGACTTCGCGACAGCGGACCAAATCCGTGACCAATTGGCTGCTCAAGGAATTAAGCTCCTCGACACCAAGGATGGAGTGAGGTGGACACGTGATTGATGTCAATCTCATTAACGGGATTGCGCTA
>CAUTTK010000101.1:0-4808 GCA_963541475.1 uncultured Streptococcus sp.
GCTACTTCAAACTCAATTTGATTGTAAGTGACTGTTAATTGAAGGACTGGAACTGCTGTAATAATGATTTTGCTTGTCCAGTAGTGGCGTATTAAATGAGGAGTGACATGTAAGATTGTCTCTTCGTTTACTAAATCAAAATTTCTATGAAATTGATAGAATCCCTAACTTTCTCTTAAACTTGAAAGTCTTGTTGTAAAGCGGTTAAAGCTTAAGAAGCTGAGAATGTAAAGTTTTGACAAATTTTGTGAACTATGGGATAATAAAAGGGAATTAAGTATTGTGTCTATATCATAGGCTAGAAAAGACCCCAAGCTCACGTCCAAATAAGCTTGGGGTCTTTTTGACACTATTTGTTCTTGTTTAGCCATTTATCGACTAATCGAAGAACGACACCGACCACAATTGGTCCGATGATAGTTTTAAGTATTGTATCCATCATGGGCTAATTCACCTCCTCTCGCAGGCGGTGTAGAAGTGCCGTAGAATATTATACCATAAAAGAGAAATTGGGCAAAAACTCAATTTCAGGAGAAAATGAAGTAAATCTTTCCACAATAAAACGCATAGTATCAAGATTTTTATTTTAACATGATATTATGCGTTTTTTTGGTTTTAAAGACTTTTTTCTCAGACTTATGATTGGTTTTGTCAGTTTTCTTATTTTCGTGGAGGACTATGGAATTTATCTGTTCTTTACAGAGACTGAACTTTACACGGAAGATTTGGCACAGAATGGATTATTTGGTTTTACGACTTTCTTTATCATCTTTAATTTAGTTTTACTTGCTTTAGCATGCTGGGCAGGATACAAGTGGAAGAGGGGATATCAACAAAAGTGGAGAAAACGACATTAGTTCCTCTCCACTTTTACGTTTCTAGCTAATTGGTAATTATAACTTATTACGATTGAAGTCATCTATCTTTATCTTTTAAAAAATGGTCAATCTTAGCCATCATGAGCTTGTGCTCGTATATTTTACAGATATCACGAGCCTGTAAATAATAGTCAAGAATTTCATCCTGCTTTAAAAAATCTTTTCCGGCATTTGCAACGATAGTTAAAAGAGGCGCCAGCTGATAGCTGGTCTCTTTTTGTTTACAAAAGTCAATGGTTTCTAAGGCTTCTTGGACGGCTTCTAATTCCTGCCCTTTAGAGTGTAAATAATAGGCGAAATTATGTTTAACTCGAATATAACCAAATAAATACTCTTGGTGGTTTAAATCTTTTTCCTGATACAAACTGATAAGAAGTGAGTTATTTTCTTCGTATTCTGCATCACGCCCTACAGAAAAATAAAAATTAGATAAAGTATTGAGGAGTTTAAGATACACAGATGAGCTGACCGAAAGCTTTGGCAAAGCGTTTTCTAGACTGGCGATAGCTTCATCTTTGGAACTATGTAAGTAGAAAAGGATAATCGCTTGAATCCATAGAAGATAAAATTCATCCTCAGTAGACAGATACTGATACTTTTCTTTTTCTAAGTTTAAGAGGTATTCTAAATCCTCGTAATTACGATCTTCAAGTAATTTTTCTGCTAATTTCTTAAACGGTGTTATATTGGAAGTCATTTCAATCTGTTCATCGAAAAAATATTCTAAGGGAACTTGAAGCCGATTTGCAAGTTTATAGAGTAAATCAGCAGCAGGCATATAGTTGCCACGTTCTATTTTGCTGATTTGGCTTTGCTCACAAATTCCTTCGGAAAGTGTTTTTTGTGAGAAGCCTTTTTCTTTTCTCTTGGCTTTTAGTTTATCAGATAATATGCTCATCTTTAAACCTTCTTTAAATAAATTTATGATTAATTATATACTTTTAATCTCTATTTTTCAAATTCTTGACATAGAAATAGTCTTAAAGGAATAAATCGAAAAGAAAAAGAAAAAAAGAATATTTTTTATTGACAAAGAAGATTTAAAGTAGTACACTTACAAGTGTAAAGATAAGAAAAAGGTGGTTAATATGAGTATTTTAGCAAAGTTTCGTAAAATCATTTTTATATCATCTTTTTTTAGGATTATTTGTAAGCGTTTGCTTTTGTAAGCTGTAAATCAAGTACAATATATTTTGGGTTCGAGAGTTGTACAACAAGCTTCAACAATTAGTGTAGTTAATCTTGGACTGGAGGATTGATTTATTAAACGTTTGTGAAGTAACATTTATAAAATGGATCGTGCACAGATTGAAGGACTTAAAGGGGGATTGTAAGTTTGCTATACCCTATTACCCTCTCATATAACTAGTTATATAGGAACTACTCTATTATATCTCTTGATGTGGGTGTATAGATGTTAGGAGGAGAATAAAATGAGAAATCCAGTAATACAGACATCTAATTTATCAAAATCCTATGATGGGAAAATTATTTTAGATAAGATAGACTTTACGCTAAAACAGGGAGAAATTTATGGCTTACTAGGAAGAAATGGCGCTGGAAAGACTACCTTTATCAAAGCTATTTTAGGTTTGAAAGCGATGGATAGTGGTGAAGTGAAGATTCTATCTGAAAAACTTTCAGGGGACTTTTCTAAGGATTTGCTATCTCAAATCGGAGTGGTATTGGACAGTGCTTCTTTTTATCCTAATTTAACGGGACCTGAAAATCTCTCTATTTTTGCAAGATTGAGAGGAATTTCGCTAAAACAGGTAGAGCAAGCGTTACAAGTAGTAGGATTAGATGGGGAAAATAAAAAACTATTCAAGCAGTATTCTCTGGGAATGAAGCAACGGTTGGCAATTGCTAACGCTATCATGCCCCAGCCGAAAATTTTGATATTAGATGAACCAACAAATGGCTTAGATCCTATTGGTATCCTTGAAATGCGCCGTTATCTAAAGGAACTCAGTACCAATCATGACATTTCAATTTTAATATCCAGTCACATTATTTCAGAACTTGAAAAGCTTGTGGATAGAGTTGGGATACTGCATGATACCCATCTTATTGCTGAAAAGACTATGCAGGATTTGATAGATGGTGCAGAGAGAAGGAAAATCCACCTAATTGTTTCAGATGCTTCTCAAGCTAAGGAAGTACTTTGCAGAATAAATCTGCAAGAACAGATCAGTATTCTTTCGGATACAGAACTTGAACTTCAGGGAGAATCACCTGCTTTTGACATTGCGGTTGTATCAAACTCCTTAAAAGACAACGGAATAGTTCTAAAAGAATATTCTTATAAAAGCAATGAAAGTTTAGAGGATTATTTTAAGCGGGTAACAGGAGGTGAGGGAATTGCTTGATTTAGTGAAGATTGAATTTCTTAAACAAAGGCATCAAAAACTGAATTTTGTCGTATATGGTGTTGTTTCCCTCTACCTAGCTCTCATCTGTTATTATGTAAATGATGCTAGAGGCTTGTTTGACTCCTTTCCCTTTGTCTATAAATTTTCTTTGTCTTATTTAAACTTTTTGATTCTCCCTTTGTATTGTGTTTCCTATACAATACAGGCATTTGGTGTAGAATATCGCTATCGCATCATGAACAACTTGAAACTTGCTTCAGCAAATCTAATGAAGACATTCTGGGCTAAGATTTTGTATATAGAAATCAACGCTCTGTGTATCATGTTATTCACCTATATTTCGGTTTCCTTATTTGCACTACTATCTCGCTTTTCTTCAACAGTCAGTTTGTCTTTATTATTAAGATTCTTCTATCTTTGTATGAGTAGTGGTGTCTTAATTCCCATGGGAGTATTTCCTTTAGTTGCTTTGGTCATGATAAAAGTCAGAGGCAAGGAGATAGTTGGAAATTTGGTCGGTGTCATGTATGTTTTAGTGTCATTTTTTTTAGCAAGGACGAGTCCAAATATCAGTCCAGTAACAAGTGCTAACAGTTTAATCTGGGAAGGAAACAGAGAAGGAGTGGTGCTTCAACAGCCAGCTATCTTATCGATTATTGTACTAGGTTTATCTTTACTTGTTTTGTCTTTCTTGTCCATTAAATCTTGGTTAAGAAAGGTGGATGAATAAATGTTGATGCTAGAATTGACTAAACTAAGAAGGCGAAAGATACTGTATATGATTCCCTTTGTAGCCATCCTGCTCTTTTTGTTAGAGTTTATGATTGGTCATCAAATTTATCAAGGGCATTCGTACGGTAGTGTGAATGGCTGGTATGTAGAAAATGGTTTCTTCTTTTTGAACTACTATTTTCTCCTCCCTTTTGCGAGCATGATTTTAGTGGATTTGATAAGAATAGAACAAATGTCTAAAACGATTTCAAATCTCAGACTGATTCCTGTCGATTTGAAACATTTACTCCAAGCGAAGTTTATGCTTACTTTGTTGATTAATCTACTAGTCAGTGAATTCACTTTTTTGTCTATGCTGGTCCTAGAGCTAATGGATGGTGATTTTGCTTTCTCTAGTCTTGCAATGTTATCTTGGGGACTTGTTTATGGAGCAATTGCTTTTGCTTATACACTGTCTGCTGGTATTATTGTCCTCTTCTTAGGAAAATATCGGAAGGAACTTATCCTTGCCCTACCACTTGCCTTTTTATTGTCATTTGCAGGTTTGTTTGCTTTAACAACGGTTGTTGGGCGGTATTATCTGGCAAATTTACTACTAATCATCATGGAGGAATTCACGATTTTAACAGTTTCTGTATATGCCATTTGGTTGGTTACCTTGGTGGCATGCCTCCTTTATTTGTTGGCAGATAAACGCATGATGAACATTATTTTTGCTTATAAATGACAAGCTGAGAATGTAAACCTTTGACAAAATGTGTGAACTATGGGATAATCCCATCTTTGACAGTTTTTTGAAAACAAAGAGCCCCTAAATGCTGCTATA
>CAUTTK010000102.1:0-4793 GCA_963541475.1 uncultured Streptococcus sp.
GGTTTATTGACTTTGGAAATGACCTGACTCATAGTATAGGTCTTCCCTGTTCCAGTCGCCCCCATGAGAATCTGAGCTTTTTCGCCCCCCTCGATATTATCTACCAACTGCTCGATAGCTTGAGGTTGGTCTCCTGATGGTTGATATTTTGATACTAGTTTAAATTGATTATCTGTAATGCGGTTAATCATAAGAATCCTCTCTCGATGTGCTATTCCTATTTTAGCACACTTATATCATTTTCACGAAGAAAAGGACGGAACGAAGTCACATCCTTTCATTTTCTTTCTTTAATTGATGAGCGAGATAGAAAATCAAAAGTAACAAGACTAAACTTGTCATGATAGAACCTTCAATCCCAAAAGAACCACCTGATAGCCAGGCTTGATTGCCTTGTGGTAAAAAGGTCATCAGAGACGTTCCCGATGGTTGTCCACTAACTAAAATCCCAAATAAATTTCCCTGAGCAAAATTCCAAGCTCCATGAATACCTGCAACACCCCAAACTGTATCGGTTTTGAGAAGGTAAAGTGACATGGCAACTCCGAATAAAAAGAGATTCACTAGAGATAGAGGGGTGATACCAGAATTGCCCATATGGAGCAGGGTAAAGAATAGGCTAGATATAAGAACAGCAAGTTTTAGATTGGTTCTTGAGGCCAATTGAGGAAGGAGCCAAGCACGGGCCACCACTTCTTCTGTTGTCCCCTGTAAAATCCAAAAAGGGATAGTAAAGACTACAAAGACAAGCGAGTAAAGATTCAAGTGAATGGATTCCAAACGATATTGCCCTAAGGCCACCAAACCTAACAAGGTCAGAAGAAAAAGTGCCAGACCTATACCAAATCCTATAAGAAGATTGCTGAGGAAATTCTCTCTATAAAATCCTAAAGTTCGAATAGGTCTTTTCTCAACTTTTCTAGTCCATCTAAACACAGTGTTAAGAACAAAACCAAAGGCCAGCAATTCTAAAATTAAACGAAAGTCACTTGTTTTATCCATCAAGCTCTGATGCAAGGTCTGCAAATAGGTTGCAAGATTTTGACCAGTCTCTCCAAAATTTCTAGCAAGTCCGATGAGAGCTAACAAACTAATACCATACAGAGTATAAGCCACAAACTCTCCTATGAAGACAAAAGCAAAGGCTAACAAGGGGCTTGTGTAAATGTTTAAACTCATTTTTGAAGCTTGGAAGTCTTTAAATATTCTTTTGTTCTTCATATCCCTGTCCTCTTTTCTTCTATTATATACTATTATTATAGCACTTTATAGTAGCAATTCAAGAAAGAAAAGAAATAACCTATGTTACATTTTCTGACACAAAAATATAAAAAATTTGCCTTTTTTTACTTTTTCTGATATAATGGGAAAATATTCGGAAAAGGAGACTAAAAATGAAGAAAAAATTTCTAGCATTTTTGCTAATTTTATTCCCAATTTTCTCATTAGGTATTGTGAAGGCAGAAACGATTAAGATTGTGTCTGATACCGCCTATGCACCTTTTGAGTTTAAAGATTCAGATCAAACTTATAAAGGAATTGATGTTGACATTATCAACAAAGTGGCTGAGATTAAAGGATGGAACATTCAGATGTCCTATCCTGGATTTGACGCAGCGGTCAATGCGGTTCAAGCTGGTCAAGCTGACGCTATCATGGCAGGGATGACAAAGACGAAAGAACGTGAAAAAGTTTTTACCATGTCTGATACTTACTATGATACAAAAGTTGTCATTGCAACTACAAAGGCACACAAGATTAGTCAGTATGACCAATTAAAAGGTAAAACTGTTGGTGTTAAAAACGGAACTGCCGCTCAACGTTTCCTTGAAAGTATTAAGGACAAATACGGCTTTACCATTAAAACATTTGACACTGGTGATTTGATGAACAACAGCTTAAGTGCTGGTGCCATCGACGCTATGATGGATGACAAACCTGTTATCGAATATGCCATCAACCAAGGGCAAGACCTCCATATTGAAATGGATGGGGAAGCTGTAGGTAGCTTTGCTTTCGGTGTGAAAAAAGGAAGCAAATACGAGCACCTAGTCACTGAATTTAACCAAGCCTTGGCTGAAATGAAAAAAGATGGTAGCCTTGATAAAATCATCAAGAAATGGACTGCTTCATCATCTTCAGCAGTGCCAACTACAACTACTCTTGCAGGCTTAAAAGCTATTCCTGTTAAAGCTAAATACATCATTGCCAGCGATTCTTCTTTTGCACCTTTTGTGTTCCAAAATTCAAGCAACCAATACACTGGTATTGATATGGAATTGATTAAGGCAATCGCTAAAGACCAAGGTTTTGAAATTGAAATCATCAACCCTGGTTTCGATGCCGCTATTAACGCTGTCCAAGCTGGTCAAGCAGATGGTATCATTGCTGGTATGTCTGTCACAGATGCTCGTAAGGCGACTTTTGATTTCTCAGATTCATACTACACTGCAAACACAATCCTCGGCGTCAAAGAATCAAGTACCATTGCTTCTTATGAAGATTTGAAAGGGAAGACGGTCGGTGTTAAAAACGGAACTGCTTCTCAAACCTTCCTAACAGAAAATCAAAGCAAATACGGTTATCAAATTAAAACCTTCGCTGATGGTTCATCAATGTATGACAGTTTAAACACTGGTGCCATTGATGCCGTTATGGATGATGAGCCTGTTCTCAAATATTCTATCAGCCAAGGTCAAAAATTGAAAACCCCAATCGCTGGAACTCCAATCGGTGAAACAGCCTTTGCTGTTAAAAAAGGAGCAAATCCAGAATTAATTGAAATGTTCAACAACGGACTTGCTAACCTTAAGGCAAACGGTGAATTCCAAAAGATTCTTGACAAATACCTAGCTAGCGAATCATCATCTGCTTCAACAAGCACTGTTGATGAAACAACAATTTGGGGCTTGCTCCAAAACAACTACAAACAACTCCTTAGTGGTCTTGGTATCACTCTTGCTCTAGCTCTTATCTCATTTGCTATTGCCATTGTCATCGGGATTATCTTCGGTATGTTTAGCGTTAGCCCATACAAATCTCTTCGCGTCATCTCTGAGATTTTCGTTGACGTTATTCGTGGTATTCCATTGATGATTCTTGCAGCCTTCATCTTCTGGGGAATTCCAAACTTTATCGAGTCTATCACAGGCCAACAAAGCCCAATTAACGACTTTGTAGCTGGTACTATTGCCCTCTCACTCAATGCAGCCGCTTATATCGCTGAAATCGTTCGTGGTGGTATTCAGGCCGTTCCAGTTGGCCAAATGGAAGCCAGTCGAAGCTTGGGTATCTCTTATGGAAAAACCATGCGTAAGATTATCTTGCCACAAGCAACTAAATTGATGTTGCCAAACTTTGTTAACCAATTCGTTATCGCTCTTAAAGATACAACAATCGTATCTGCTATCGGTTTGGTTGAACTCTTCCAAACTGGTAAGATTATCATTGCCCGTAACTACCAAAGTTTCAAGATGTATGCAATCCTTGCTATCTTCTATCTTGTAATTATCACACTTTTGACTAAACTAGCGAAACGCTTAGAAAAGAGGATTCGTTAATGGCAAAATTAAAAATTGATGTAAATGATTTACACAAGCACTATGGAAAAAATGAGGTTTTAAAAGGAATTACGACTAAGTTCTATGAAGGAGATGTTGTTTGTATCATCGGTCCTTCAGGTTCTGGTAAGTCAACCTTCCTTCGTAGCCTTAATCTTCTAGAAGAAGTTACGAGCGGTCACATCACTGTGAACGGTTATGACCTAACTGAAAAAACAACCAACGTCGACCACGTCCGTGAAAATATCGGGATGGTGTTCCAACACTTCAATCTCTTCCCACACATGTCTGTTTTGGACAACATTACTTTTGCTCCTATTGAGCACAAATTGATGACTAAGGAAGAAGCTGAGAAATTGGGAATGGAATTGCTTGAAAAGGTTGGCTTAGCAGATAAAGCTAATGCCAACCCAGATAGCCTATCAGGTGGTCAAAAACAACGTGTGGCCATCGCTCGTGGACTAGCAATGAATCCAGACATCATGCTCTTCGATGAACCAACTTCTGCCCTTGACCCTGAAATGGTCGGAGACGTACTAAACGTTATGAAAGACTTGGCTAAACAAGGCATGACCATGATTATCGTAACCCATGAGATGGGGTTTGCTCGTCAGGTTGCCAACCGCGTTATCTTTACTGCAGATGGTGAGTTCCTTGAAGACGGAACACCTGACCAAATCTTTGATAACCCGCAACACCCACGTCTGAAAGAGTTCTTGGACAAGGTCTTAAACGTCTAAACTCAAACTGTAAGGATTTCCTTGCAGTTTTTTTCTATCTCGTATTGGATTTTTTGATTTTTCGGAAAATTATGTTAGAATTAAGTTTATGAATGAGGTTTCCTCATACCTAGCAAGACTAGGAATAAAAATAGAAATTAGGTAGCTAGATGTCATCTAAGGTTATTGTTACAATTTTCGGTGCGAGTGGAGACCTGGCTAAACGCAAGCTCTACCCTTCCCTATTTAGACTATATAAATCCGGCAATCTTTCCAAGCACTTTGCCGTTATTGGAACTGCTCGTCGTCCTTGGAGCAAGGAATATTTTGAATCTGTTGTAGTCGAATCTATCCTTGATTTGGCAGATAGTACCGAACAGGCTCAGGAGTTCGCTAGCCACTTCTACTATCAAAGCCATGATGTCAATGATACAGAACACTACATTGCTCTACGTCAATTGCAGGCTGAACTAAATGACAAGTACCAAGCTGAACACAACAAGCTCTTCTTCTT
>CAUTTK010000103.1:0-4700 GCA_963541475.1 uncultured Streptococcus sp.
AGATTGCTTCGAGCAGCATACAAGGCTGCAGTCATCCCTGCAGGTCCAGCACCGATAATAATAGTATCGTACATATAAATTCCTTCTTTCTTGTTGTAACTATCTTTATTCTAACTCTTTTTTATTAATCAAGCAAGGATTATGCCTTGAAAACAAGAATTAAACTCATAACCGCAAAGGATAATACTGGAACAACCAAGACTCCAATCATAATCATATCATAGAGATGGGCTTGGCGCGCCTTGGCTGTCTTGTCAACTCCCGACATGGCTCTCAGTCCAATCCAAATCCCTAAAAAAATCAGGACGAGAATGGTGGTCAAGATCAAACTCTCGAAATATAAAGAAAATAGTTGCAGTAGCATGATTTCTCTCATTTCTATCTTTTTTAAAGAGTAAACTCAGCTAGTCCAGCTAACTGAGTTTTTCTTTATCTATTATATCAAATATAAGTCCGTTTGTAACTAGCGAAGAATTCTTTTGTCCGCTCTTCTTTAGGATGGTGGATAATCTCATCTGGTGTGCCAGACTCGATGATTTTCCCCTTATCTAAGAAGAGAATTTTATCAGCCACTTGGGCTACAAAGGACATGTCATGACTGACCAAAATCATGGTTTGACCTGACTTAGCAGCATCTGCAATAGATTTTTCTACTTCACCAACCAATTCTGGGTCAAGGGCTGAAGTTGGTTCGTCTAAGAGCAAGACATCCGGTTTCATAGCAAGGGCACGCGCCAAGGCAACCCGTTGCTTCTGTCCACCTGATAAATGACGAGGATAATGATTCTCACGATCAGAAAGCCCAACCTTAGCCAACTCTTCCTTGGCAATCTTAGTTGCTTCTTGGTCAGATAATTTCTTAACCACAACCAAGCCTTCTTTCACATTATCAAGTGCTGTGCGGCGTTCAAACAAATTAAACTGTTGGAAAACCATAGACAGCTTACGGCGTAGGGCAAGGATTTCTTCTTGAGTGATTTTAGAAAAATCAACTGAGAAATCATCAATCTGAATAGAGCCACTGTCAGGTGTTTCAAGATAATTGAGACTGCGAAGGAAGGTTGATTTTCCAGCTCCTGAAGAACCAATCAAGGCTACAACTTCCCCTTTTTGAATATCCAAGTCCAGATGATCCAAGACAGTCTGTCCTGAAAAGGATTTGCTTAAATTCGAAATCTTAATCATTAACGAAGGTCTCCTTTCACATCTGTTTGCACGGTATCAGGTGCAGAAATAGCCATTTTTCTCTCGATGAAACGACCGAGGCTTTCAATTCCGATATTGACTACCCAATAAACAAGGGCAACGGAGATAAAGCGTTCAAAATAGCGGTAATCAGCTCCACCTAAAATCTGAGCTTGGGCAAAGACTTCAACAACACCCGCACTAAATGCTAGGGAAGTTCCCTTGGTCAAGCCAATGAGGGAATTGATTAAAGTTGGAGTCGCCACAACGGCCGCATTTGGAATAATCACTCGTCGATAAACTTGTGCTCGGGTCATCCCCAGACTGCGTGCCGCCTCAATCTCACCAGGATTGACTGAGAGAATGGCTGCACGAATGGTTTCACTGGCATAAGCTGCCTCATTAAAGGCAAAGGCTACAATCGCAAAAACAGCCGCTGGAATTGCATTGATATTGAGACCAGTACCCCATTGCTGATTGAGAGCTTTCAAAGCCAAAGGGATTCCGTAGTAGGTCAACATGAGTTGCACCAAAATCGGTGTCCCTTTTAAGAAGCTAACAAAGAATGCCTGCAAGGGGTATAAAATCTTGACACGATTGATTTTCACAATGGCAAAAAGAAGCGCTAAAACCAAGCCAAAAAGGGCACCACCAATGGTCAACATAATCGTTGTTGGAAGTTGTTGAACAATTCTCGGGATTCCATCAAAGACCGAACGCAGGCTAAACAGCTTGCCATCCGGAATCAATTGCATCAAGTTTTGGTACCAATCTGATGCTAAAATCGTTGTAACATTCATAAAAACATCCTCTCCTGATAATGATTCATTCTACCATACTTCTGCCGTCAATGAAATTATTTGCTACGGTCAGATACAGACTTTGTCTACCTACTAGTTTATCATACTTTGAAACAGGGAGGTTATATATTTTATCTATCAAAGAGATAAGTAAAAACTATTTCAATCCCAATTCTTCATAAGCTTTTCGATAACCGATTTGCTTAACAGTTCCATTTTCTACTAAAATTGGCCGTTTTAACAACATTCCGTCGCTTGCTAGCAACTCAGCTGCTTCTTGATTTGATAAACTTCCTACCTTATCTTTTAGTCCTAGTTCACGGTATTTGATTCCACTAGTGTTGAAAAATTGCTTCAATTCGAAACCTGAGGTTTCTAGCCAATTTAAAATGACTTCTTGGCTGGGTGTTTCTTCCACGATATGGACGGCTTTATAGTCCACACCGAGTTGGTTTAATTCTTGTTTTGCTTTTTTACAAGTTGAACATTTTGGGTATTCGATAAATTCTAACATGTGTTTCTCCTTCTATTTGTTTATCTCTTTAAAATCTGCTCCTTCATGCTCCAATAGCCAAGCTTTCTTTTCCACTCCTGCAGCATAACCTGTCAGACGCTTGCCTGCTCCTAGCACACGATGACAAGGTACTAGGATAGACCAAGGATTGCGCCCCACTGCTCCACCAATTGCTTGAGCAGAAGCAACTTGCAGATCTTGGGCTATTTGTCCATAGGTCACTGTCTGACCATAAGGAATTCCCTGTAAATAGGACCAAACTCGCTTTTCAAAATCCGTTCCGATTGGAGCCAAGGGCAAGTTGGATAAATCCTGAGGTTTGCCTTTAAAGTAAGCATCTAAGCAAGCAATAACTGGTTCTAAAATGGGATGACTAACAACTGCTTCTATCGTCTCATCTCCTAGTCCCCTCTCAAAATACTTCTGCTCCTGCACCCAAATGCCATACAGATATTGCTCGTCGGCAACCAAAGACAAGGTTCCAATTGGCGAAGAGTAGAGCATTTTTACGTACTTCTTTTGCATTATTTCTTCAATTTTTGATAGGCCAAGCGTTCGCCATCAACTGGAACCTTACCAACCTGTTTAAAACCAAGTTTTTCAAAAATATGTTGCATGACCTTGTTTGCAACATGCGTATCTGAGCGAAAATCTAGATAATCAAATCCTTCAATCAAGCCCTCTAAGAAGGTTTGAGCAACTCCTTGTCCCTGGACATCTGCTGCCACAGCAATACGGTGAAAGACCAGGTACTCTGACTCCCCAGCTTGCCAGTTTCCTTCATAAATGTCTTCATAGGCTGCCTCTGGACTCTTGGTCACAGCAGCATAAGCTAGTAGTTCTCCTTCTTCCAAGGCTACGTAGGCTTGCCCTGAGATAATATCATCTATGATAACATCTGCATTTGGATAACCATTTTGCCATTGGTCACTACCAGCAGCTGCTAAACTTTTTTTAGCATCCTCCATCACCTGCATGATGGCATCTACTTCATTTGGAAAAGCTAAACGAATCTCCATCTTTTTTCCTCATTTCTGACTAGTTTCTCCCATCATAGCATAATTTAAGCCTTTTCACAAGCACTTAAAACTTGACTTTCTATTTTTATTATTTTATAATCTGGTTATTAAAACTAGATAAAAAGGAGTTGGAAATGAAAACTACCTTTTCCTACCCAAAATGGGCAGAAATTCCAAACATTGACCTCTATCTGGATCAGGTTTTACTCTATGTCAATCAGGTCTGCGCCCCTATCTCTCTTGATAAAGACAAGGGCCTAACAGCATCCATGGTCAATAACTATGTCAAACATGGTTATCTGACAAAGCCTGACAAGAAAAAATACCAACGCCAACAGATTGCCCGTTTGATTGCGATCACAAGCCTCAAGTCGGTCTTTTCTATTCAAGAAATAGCTCAGACACTGAATACTCTCCAAAGTCAAGCCAGCTCAGACCAGCTATACGACGCTTTTGTGGACTATATGAACCAAGGAATTGACCCAGCTAACCCCATTATCCAAACCAGCTGCCAAACCATTAAACTCTATCATCAAACCCTATCCTTAATCCATCATACTCAAGAGGAGGTAATCCAATGAATACTAGTCTTAAACTCAGCAAACAACTCAGTTTTGGAGAGGAGATTGCTAATAGCGTGACCCATGCCGTAGGTGCAGTCATCATGCTCATCTTACTCCCCATTTCATCAACCTATAGTTATGAGACACACGGATTTTTATCATCTATCGGTGTTTCCATTTTCGTTATTAGTCTCTTTCTCATGTTCCTCTCATCCACCATTTACCACTCTATGGCCTATGGTTCGACCCACAAATATGTCTTGCGAATCATCGACCATTCTATGATTTACGTTGCCATTGCAGGCTCATACACGCCCGTCGTCTTGACCTTAATAAATAATTGGTTTGGCTATCTGATTATTGCCATCCAATGGGGAATAACCATCTTTGGTATTCTCTATAAAATCTTTGCTAAAAAGGTCAATGAGAAATTTAGCCTTGCTCTTTACCTGATTATGGGCTGGTTGGTTCTGACTATCATTCCTGCCATTATCAGTCAAACAACGCCCATTTTCTGGAGTCTCATGGTAACTGGCGGACTCTCTTATACAGTTGGGGCTGGATTTTACGCCAAGAAAAAACCTTATTTCCACATGATTTGGCATCTCTTTATCCTAGC
>CAUTTK010000104.1:0-4661 GCA_963541475.1 uncultured Streptococcus sp.
ATCTGGTGCAGGTAGATATGATTGAAGTCAAAAAACTCAACAAACCAACTGGTGGCAAACCAGGCTTTGTCACCTACACAGGACAAAAGACCCTCCGTGTCACACCAGATCCAGAAAAAATCGCATCTATGAAAAAATCCTGATTCGACTTGAAATCAGGATTTTTAGCTTATATTCTTCGAAAATCTCTTCAAACCGTGTCAACGTCGCCTTGCCGTATATATGTGACTGACTTCGTCAGTCTTATCTACAACCTCAAAACAGTGTTTTGAGCAACCTGCGGCTAGTTTCCTAGTTTGCTCTTTGATTTTCATTGAGTATTATACTCAAATCATATCCAAGTATTAGGACTAATCTTTGCCACCTAGTTTTTCATTAATTTTCATCATTACACTAGCAATTTTTTCGCCCCAATAAGGATCTGAGGCATATTCTACATTCATACCAGAAGCCTTATTGCCAAGGAAAGTTCTGCCCCTATCGATGTAATTTTCCTTAATCCACTTGGTTGCACCTAAAATTCCCTTATCCACATCATCAAATGTCTTGGCAGAAAGGTAAGGGGTCGTATCATAGGCTGTAATTCCAAAGAAATTATTCTTATCTTTGGCAATTTTACTTCGTCCCCAGTCGCTTTCTAAGGCACTATGAGCAAGGAGGTAGAGGGCATTGATATGGTAATGCTCTTCGGCTTCCTTAAAGGTAGCTCCCTTATTTTCCAAGAGACTATTGTCAATATTTAACAGACTAAATACCTTATCCAAGTCTTCAGCACTATAGTTTGTAGCCTCTGTTAAATCTTTGAAAAGGAAGGGATTCTCAAGCTTAAAACCATCAAAATGCAGGCCATCTGCCGAATAATATTTCTTGCCTACTTCCATATCAGAAAGATAAGAAGCTACTGGGATACTAGCATTCTGGGCCACATAGTGATAAAAACGGTGCCCATCACTCTCATAATAAGGGATAAAATCCTTGCTGGCATCTAGTGCTTGTAAATCTTCTGTTTTCATATAGCCTGACAAACCAGAAATAGTAATAGCCAAGCGCTTGTCATCACTTTTTCTATCCTTATCTAGCCAGACGACACTACCTTGTGATATATAGGAGAGCTTTTCACCATCTGCATTATAAACATTTGCTGTGACAGGAACTACTTGATAGTAAGCAGCATTTTCATTTGTAGCTTTTTCTCCATGCCATTTACCATCACTTCCAAGCTGATAACCATCTACTATCTCATTTTTCGCCATATAGCCGCCAGATTTGAAGTAGTACCAGGCTTGACTTTTAGCATCGTATAGCCATTCTTTATCAGCCATTTTGCCATCAGATTTGAGATAAAACCAAGATTTCTTATCCCAAATCCATTCATTTGCTGCCATATAGCCACCGGATTTTAGATAATAATAGTGACCATTTTCGAAAATCCATTCTTTCTCAGCATGTTTTCCATTTTCTTTGATGTAAAACCAAGATTGATATTGTTTGTCATAAAGCCAACCTTGCTGTACTTTGGCACCACTAGCATTCACATAAGCCAGATCAATCCACTGACTTGTTAGTAAATAACCACCTGATTTGAAATAATAGTCCTTCCCCTTGATTTGGAGCCATTCTTTCTCTGCGTGCTGTCCATCTGCTTTGATATAAAACCAAGCGTCGTATTGAGAATCAAATACCCAGTCTTCTATTACTTTGGCACCTGTTGCACCAACATAGGAAGTTCCTAGCCAAGCATTTCTTTTCATCTTTCCATTTTGGTCAAGATAATAGAAAGCTCCCTTGTCTTCTACCCATTCTGACTTGGCCATATAGCCACCAGATTTGAGGTAAAAATAGTCGTCACCTTGCTTCAACCATTCATTTTCAGCATAGTTAGCATCTGCTTTTATATAAAACCAAGATTGATAATGAGCATCAAAAACCCACTCATTTGCTACTTGACTTCCATCCGCTTTCAGATATTGTTTTCCTTGCCAAGTACCATCGCTAGCCATTGCACTCTCTGGTCTGGCTAAGAAAAATAGCAGGGCTAAAAAAATAAATCTCAATTTCTTCATTAACTTTCTTCCTCTGTTCTTACTCATTTCATTATATCAAAATTCTCTATAATCCATATTACAAGCTAATAAAAAATCAAGAACAGATTGATTGCAGTTTACCTCAGAGACTCTTTTACTTCCTTGCGTAGATTTTCTAGACTGCTGATGCCGTATTTATCCATAACTTTTGGTAAATTTTCGATGATATCAGGACAGGCATATGGATTGGTAAAGTTGGCTGTTCCAACTCCGATGGCAGAGGCTCCAGCCAGATACATTTCTAGGGCAGCTTCTGCCGAATCCACTCCCCCCATTCCAATGATAGGCAGGTCTGTTGTTTGGGCTACTTGGCGGATGAGTTTGAGGGCTACTGGAAAGACTGCTGGACCAGACATTCCACCTGTTCCATTAGCCAAGATTGGTTTTCTGGTTTTGAGGTCAAAACGCATTCCAACCAGAGTATTAATCATAGTCAAGCCGCTTGCTCCTGCATCCTCTGCTGCCTTTGCGACAGTGACGATATCGGTCACACTAGGAGTTAGTTTGACATAAACTGGTACATCAGAGGCTTCCACAGCTGCTTTCACCACATCATAAGCTAAATCTGGATCTTGACCAATCAAGAGTCCGTGATTACAGTGGTCAACATTGGGGCAAGAAATATTGAGCTCGATAGCCTTTACATTAGCTGCCTTAGAAATACCATGAGAAACAGCAGCATACTCTTGTTTTGAAAAACCAGCTACATTGGCGATAATAGGAAGATTTGGATATTCTCTTTCCAGCCAAGGTAGCTTTTCGGCCAAAACAACTTCCAAACCAGGATTTTGCAAACCGATTGCATTGAGCATACCAGCAGGCGTCTCTGCCACCCTTGGAGTTGGATTGCCAAAACGGGGTTCAAGCGTTGTCGCCTTGATCATAATAGAACCTAAAAGGTCTAAATCATAGTACTTGGCATACTCTTGTCCAAAGCCAAAACAGCCTGATGCTGGAATAATCGGATTTTTCAAATCCAAGCCAGGTAGAGAAACTTGTAAACGATTTCTAGTCATGATTTTCTCCTTATAATAGAACTGTTCCTGTGCGGAAAACAGGGCCATCTTCACAGACGCGTTGGCTGACCGTCTCACTTTCTGGCACTTTTAGGACGCAGGCATAGCAAGCCCCCATCCCACAAGCCATACGAGATTCCAGAGATAGATAGGCTCTTGGGTGATCATAAAAGGTTTGATTGATATACTTCATCATTCCAGGCGCCCCACATGAGTAAACAGCATCAAATTGATTGTCTAAATCCTTGATAACAACAGAAACATTTCCCTTGATGCCATAAGAACCATCATCTGTCGTTACAAAGACCTGACCATATTGGGCCAATTCCGTCTCTAAAATAACAGCAGCCTTGTTAGCAAAACCAAGAACTGTCACTACTTTCACACCACGCGCATGCAATTCCTTAGCAACCTCAAGCAAGGGCGGAACACCAATCCCCCCACCAACAAGGAGAACCTGACTCTGCTCATCAAGATCAGACAAGTCAAAGCCATTCCCCTGAGGTCCCATCACATCAAGAGTATCTCCCTGACTTAAGGTTGAAAAAATAGCTGTCCCAGCCCCTTCAATCCGATAAATGAGGTGACACTGCTTGTTTACCTTATCAATAGACGAAATTGAAATAGGCCGACGCAAGAGATGGGCGTCATCAGGCACACGCAGATGAAGAAATTGGCCTGCTCGCATGGCTTCAACCATTTCCCCCTCTAGGACTAATTCAAAGATTGCTGGCGCGATTTCCTCTTGTGCAACCACCTTCATGGTTTCCAAACGAATGGCACCCAAACGTTTCTTACATGTGGGATTCATGACTTTTCCTCCTTAAATTTTAAGGGGACCAGACAAAGAAAAGACCTTGCTATTGCAAGGCCTCAGTTAAAATCGTACAAGACAAGAGAGCACACTCAAAAAGTCTCCTCTAGAAAATTGCACTATTCTTTTATCTGACACCTTGTGAGTCTCTCTGGACTCCCCTTAAAGGTTAAATTTTTACTAGTATACTCTTTCAGCTAAAAAAAGTCAAGTAGAAAACGAACATTCTACTTGACCTCACGAGATTATTTTTCACGAATGACTTCAACCTTGTAGCCATCAGGGTCTTTGACAAAGTAATAGTTAGGTGCAGTTCCTGGTAGACCATTTGGCTCAGTCACTTCATAGCCTTTGGCACTGTGCTCTTGATGAAGCGCTTCAAGATTCGGTGTACTGAGGGCGATATGGGCAAATCCATCTCCAACCACATAAGGACCATGATCGTAGTTATAAGTCAACTCCAACTCATAGTCATCACCCTCAAGACCTAGATAGACAATCGTGAAGGCATGGTCTGGAAAATCTCTGCGACGCAATTCTTTAAAACCAAAAGCATCTTGATAAAATGCAATTGATTTTTCAAGATTTTCTACTCGCAAGCAAGTGTGTAGCATTTTTGAAGCCATATTTTTCTCCTTTATTTTTAAAAAGACTGGGACAATCCTGTTCCAGTCTTATCAGTTATTATTTACCAAGTTTTGCTTTAGCTGCATCTGCAAGAGCTGTGAAAGCTGCTGCATCGTTAAC
>CAUTTK010000105.1:0-4447 GCA_963541475.1 uncultured Streptococcus sp.
GCTGGTGCAAAATCAGCGTCTAGCGAGACAAATTGGTCCATTGGTGACATTGCCCTCCACAAGAAATGGGGAGAGGGAACTGTTCTGGAAGTTTCAGGTAGCGGTGCTACGCAGGAATTAAAAATCAATTTTCCAGAAGTTGGTTTGAAAAAACTTTTGGCCAGTGTGGCTCCAATTGAGAAAAAAATCTAATTTTTCATCCTTCTCACGAATAATAAAGTGAGGAGGATTTTTATGTACAGTATTTCATTTCAAGAAGATTCACTATTGCCAAGAGAAAGACTTACCCAAGAAGGAGTGGAAGCTCTCAGTAACCAAGAGTTGCTAGCTATTTTACTCAGGACAGGAACACGTCAAGCTAGCGTTTTTGAAATTGCCCAGAAAGTCTTGAACAACCTTTCAAGCCTAACAGATTTGAAAAAAATGACCCTGCAGGAATTGCAGAGTCTGTCTGGTATCGGTCGTGTTAAGGCAATAGAATTACAAGCTATGATTGAACTGGGGCATCGTATTCAAAAACACGAAACCCTTGAGATGGAAAGTATTCTCAGCAGTCAAAAGTTGGCCAAGAAGATGCAACAGGAATTGGGGGACAAAAAACAAGAGCACCTGGTGGCGCTCTATCTCAATACTCAAAATCAAATCATCCATCAACAGACCATTTTTATCGGTTCTGCAACTCGAAGTATCGCTGAGCCGCGAGAGATTCTTCATTATGCCATCAAGCATATGGCGACCTCTCTAATCTTAGTTCACAATCATCCTTCAGGAGCAGTAGCTCCTAGCCGAAATGATGATCATGTCACTAAGCTTGTCAAGGAAGCCTGCGACCTAATGGGAATTGTTCTCTTGGACCATTTGATTGTCTCTCACTCCAGTTACTTTAGTTATCGTGAAAAAACAGATTTAATTTAAAGTTCATTAACGACATAGTCAAAGAGGTTTTTATCTTTGGGACGATTTTCAAAAAGAAATTCTGGATGCCATTGGACACCGAGAAAGGCAACATCATCCGTACTCATGACAGCTTCAATGATACCATCCTTAGGATCATGAGCTGCAATCTTTAAGTTAGGTGCTAAATCCTTGATACTCTGGTGGTGGAAGGAGTTGATATGGGAGATTTCTCCATAGATTTCTCGAAGAACTGTATCAGGTTCTGTTACCAAACGTTGTGTTGTGTACTCGGCAGAACAATCTTGCCAGTGGCCTTCGATATCTTGATACAAAGTTCCACCCATGGCAACGTTAAAGAGTTGAGTACCGCGACAGATGGAGAAAATTGGCTTTTTCTGTTTAATAGCTTCCTTGATGAGAGCTAGTTCGAAGATATCTCTTTGAAGGTGGTAGTCATCGCTATCAATGGTTTTCGGTTCGCCATAGAATTTTGGATCGACATTTTGCCCACCTGTCAAGATGAGCTTGTCAATCAAACTAATATAGTGGATAGCCATTTCTTGATCACCAATCGGTAGGATGATGGGAATCCCTCCAGCGTCTTTAACGCCTTCTACAAAACCTTTTGCTGCGTAGCTCATCATGATGTTATCATCTGGATGAGCTTTTTCGTTTCCTGTAATCCCAATAACTGGTTTTTTCATAAAATGATTTTCGCTTTCTAATCCTCTTTTCGCATGAAATAGAGGAGGGTTTGGAGTTCACTTGTCAAATCGACATACTGAACGACCACGTCTTTTGGTAAATGCAGATGGACAGGTGAAAAGCTGAGGATTCCTTTCACGCCAGCATCCACCAAGAGATTGGCAACCTCTTGTGACTTGACGCTAGGAACGGTCAGGATAGCAGTTTTGACATCGGCATTCTTGATTTTATCCTTGATTTGAGAAATTCCGTAAATGGGAATCCCATCAGGAGTTTGGGTCCCGACCTCAGGGTGGTCATCTAGATCAAAGGCCATGATAATCTTCATCTTGTTACGCTCGTGGAAGCGGTAGTGGAGAAGGGCATGACCCATATTTCCAATACCAACCAGCATAACATTAGTAATGGAGTTATCATTGAGCAAATCGGCAAAAAACGTCATCAGTTTTTTGACATCATAGCCAAAACCACGACGACCAAGTTCACCAAAATAGGAAAAATCCCGACGAACTGTCGCTGAATCAATTCCAATAGCCTCTGCAATTTGCTTAGAGTTGGCACGTTCAATCTTTTCTGCATGAAATCTCTTAAAAATTCGATAGTAGAGGGAGAGTCTTTTCGCTGTAGCTTTTGGAATAGCAGACTGTTTATCTTTCACAAAATCACAACCTTTCTATTCTTCTATTTTATAGAAACATTGTGAAAAAATCAACAAAAATAAGAAAAAACTAAGAAAAATCTTAGTTTTGATGTAAAAATTCTGTATCTGATAGAAAACGGTAAAGGTCTCCGACCAGACCTTGGTAAACTTCCTTCCCATTAAAGGTCAAAGAAGTTACATAAAGTGTATCTGGCAGGGTCACACATCCTGACAAAGCTAGCATGAGTGCCTCATAATCTTCATACTTGAGAGTCCGCTCTACATGATAGCTATCCTTATAGGTTAGTTCAAACATATGGGACCTATCTTTCAGATTTTGTAAAGACACCACGCTCTACAAGGCTATCCATGAGGAAATAGAATTTTTCCTGATGAATGTGGTGGTCTTCTGATTTGAAAATATCAACTAGACGAAGGCCAAACTTGTCAGTGATATTGATTTTAGCACCTGTAAGTTCCTTGTTAATGATGATTTTGAGTTGGAAGCCTTCACCGCTGTTTGGCACTTTTTCCAAAAGGCGAGTCAGTTCATAGTTACCAACCTTTGTCTCAAAAAAAGTATTGTCCTTGAGGGTGAACTTCTTAACAGTAGGGCTAAGAGTGTAGTTGTAACGACAATTTTTTAACTGAATGGTTTTTTCAAATGCCATATGGCTAACCTCCGATAATTTCTTTTAAGGTTTTTGCGAGGGTTTGTAGATCTTCAATAGTATTTTGTGACGAGAGACTGATACGAACGGATTCCTTCAAGCGTTCTGAATTTGCCCCGTACATAGCTTCAAGAACATGGCTGGATTGGACAATGCCTGCCGTACATGCTGAGCCAGTAGAGATAGAAATTCCAGACAAATCTAGCCGAAGAAGTAAGAGGTCGTTTTTTTGACCAGGAAATCCAATATTGAGAACATAAGGGAGATGGTGTTGTCCTCTATTCAAGTAATACTGAATTCCCTCTAGCTCTGCAAGAAAGGAAGTTTCTAGATTTTGTACATGTTGAAAATGTTCTTCTTGCTTTTCTAAATTTTCTTTTAGGGCTGCAAGCATGCCTACGATGGCAGCTAGATTTTCAGTTCCTGCACGTTTTTTCTGTTCTTGGTCTCCGCCATGGATATAGGAATCAAAGTCCATGCTAGATGTGTAGAGAAAGCCGATTCCCTTAGGACCATGGAATTTATGGGCAGAAGCAGTGAGAAAATCAATGCCTAATTCTTCTGGGTGAATAGGGAGTTTGCCAATAGCCTGAACTGCGTCGACATGATATGCAGCAGGGTGTTGCTTAAGTATTTGGCCAATTTCAGCAATGGGAAGTAGGTTTCCTGTCTCATTATTGGCAAACATGGTAGAAACCAAAATCGTATCATCACGTAAAGCCTTTTGAATTTGTTGGGCTGTGATTTCTTGATTTTCTGGTTGGATAATGGTTACTTCAAAATCAAAGTGTTGAACCAAGTAATCAATGGTTTCAAGGACAGCATGGTGCTCAATAGCAGTTGTGATGATATGTTTTCCTTGTTCTTGGTGACGAAGGCAGTAGCCAATGATGGCAGTATTGTTGCCTTCAGTCCCACCAGAAGTGAAAAAGATATGTTGAGGTTTTGTCCCCAGTAACTGAGCTAGTTCCTGACGGGCTTCTCGTAAGAGTTTGCCAGCTTGACGTCCATGTCCATGAATACTAGAAGGATTTCCATAGGTTTCTTGCATAACCTCGGTCATAGCTGAAATAGCAACTGCTGACATGGGAGTCGTTGCAGCATTGTCCAAATAAATCAAAGAATCACCTTATTTCTTTTTGTTGTAGGCAAAGAGTGGGCTGACTGGTTTTCTTTCGTGGATACGGACGATGGCATCACCAATTAACTCACTAGCAGTGATGTAGCATACGTTTTTAGGAGTTTTTTCTTTTGTTGCTACTGAATCAGTTACAAGAATTTCTTTAATCTTAGTATTGTCAAGAAGTTCAGCAGCACCTTCAACGAAGAGACCGTGGCTAGAAACAGCATAAATTTCTGTAGCTCCTTCGTGTTCAACGATTTTGGCTGCTTCAGAGAAGGTACGTCCTGTATTTAAAATGTCATCAATCAAGATGGCTTTTTTACCTTCAACATCACCGATGATATAGCCTTCATTGCGAGTTGCATCGTCTTGAGGGTAGTCGATAATGGCGATAGGAGCATCAAGATATTC
>CAUTTK010000106.1:0-4306 GCA_963541475.1 uncultured Streptococcus sp.
TTATTCTATCTTTCATATTTTCTTTCTAGATTTTTAATTTTCTTTTACTGTAAAACCTTCTCAAACATCCTTTAAAAATAAAAAGAGGCAAAGACCTAGTCCTGCCCATTATTTTCTTATCTACTTGATAATACCGTCAATGCTAAGGCAATGGCTAGCCAGAAAAAGACTAAAATCCCTGTCAAACGCTGCATTACAGCTTCAAAACCGCGTGCTTTACTGCGTTCAAACAAATCACCTGAGCTGGCATCAAATACATTGCTGGATTGGTTTTTGGTTGGTTGCATGAAAATCGCAATCACAATCACAACAGATAATACTAATAAAATGGTTAATAATAGGTTATACATATCAAACTCCTTAAAATCCCTATTATTTTACCATAAAATCTACTTAGATTCAAGATGTAGGGTTACTTTTCTTTCCTTGGGACAATACTTTAAAACCTCGATCTTATCTGGATGGGTTTTTGAATTTTTACTGGTTAGGTAATTGATACTGCCACAAGAGGAGCATTTGAGATTAATTTTTACTCGCACTAGATTTCCTTTACTTTTAATAATGTTCGAAATTGAAGCAGGTTAAAGAGACAACTAAAGGCAACACAAAGACTTGTCGCATAGAAGACAGCATGGTAGCCAAATTGACCTGCTACTGCAGAACCTGCCATGGGACCAACGACACCTCCCAAATAAAAGAATACCTGATTGAAGGCAAAGACCCTCGAAATACCTGATTTTGGAGTCATCTTACTGAGAAGAGCATTAACTCCAGGAATCAAGGCACCTGTCCCCAATCCAAAGAGGAAACGATAAAGTCCTAGTTGAAGGGGGCTAGAGGCATTGGCACAGAGGAGATAGATGATAACTGAATAAAACTGGGCTACAACCAAGAGGCGATGGTTGCCCACCTTGTCACCTAGCTTTCCCATGGCTCCTGCACTCATCATACTGGAAAAGCCCATACTGGATACAATCAAACCAGAGACAAAAAGAAGATTCTCTGTCTGCCCTAAGTCACGTACATAAAGAGCTAAGATAGGGCCGATTGATTGGGCTGAAAATTGGATGACAAAACTGGTCATAAAGAGGTTGACCAAGAAATAGGGATATTTAACTGATGTAAACAATTCCTTTGTTGGAATGGCCTTTTCCTTGGCTACTGGTTGAAAATCTTCCTTGATAAAGCAAATAGTCAAAACAGCAGCTAAAAATAGAAAACTACCCACCAGTAAAAAGACGGTACGAATGCCAAATAATTCTGCAATAAAGCCACCAATAAAGGGACCAGTTAGAGTACCTGCAACTACGCCAGTAGACAAAGTACCTAAGGCAGTTCCTGATTTCTCCTTTGGAACCTGACTGGCTATCAAGGCCGTTGCATTAGGAACAAATCCTGCAAATACCCCGTTTAATAAACGAAGAAAGATTAACCAATAAATAGTTGGTACAAAGGCCAAACCTCCCATAGTAATAGTCATGGCCAGGCCAGCACGAATCATCATGGGTTTTCGACCGTATTTGTCAGCAAGAATCCCCCAGATAGGAGAAAAGAGCGCCGCAGAAATAGCAGAGACAGAAATAGCTAAACCTGCATAAAAAGCAGCTTGATCACTCCCTACACCTAGATTTTCCACAAAGATGGGCATAAAGGGCACTACCAAAGAAATACTGGCTCCAGTCAGAAAATTACCAAACCAGGCAATGCGCAGATTATCCTTCCAGTTAATCTCTGTCATCTTAGCTACCTCCCTCAAGAAGGGAGAACACCTGAGTAAGAAGCTGGTCCTGATTCCCATTATTATCAAGAATATGGCTGGCTAAATCTTTCTTATTCTCTAAAGGCCACTGGGCTGCCAGACGCGACTTAGCTTCATCCTTGGATAGCTGATCCCTTTTCATTAAGCGTTCTACTTGGACATCTCGGTCCACATAGATCAACCACGTCTCATCAAACCAAGAAGCATAGTCTTGTTCAAAAAGCAAGGGGATATCCATGAAAAAAATCTCTTCTGTCTGAGCCAACTGGTCTCTTAATGTAGCTAGTTCCTCACGAATAATCTCCCCTTGAGTTATCCTAGACCATTCCCGTTCTTGAGGATTTGAAAAGATGAGACTAGCTAGGAGAGGGCGATTAAGTGCTCCGTTTTCTAAGATAATTTTTTGACCAAAATGCTGGACTAGAGCCTCAAATAGACGACCACCAGGTTTCTGTAGTTGGTGGACGACTGCATCGGCATCCACCACTTGAAAACCTTGCTGTCTTAGAAAATTTGTCACAGTTGACTTACCCGAGGCAATCCCCCCAGTGATTCCAATGATTTTTCCCATCAGTCCCTCCTTTGACAGTTTGGACAAAAGTGAGTGCCTCGTCCTCCTAGTTGGATTTTCTCAATGACTGTCCCACAGCGTGAGCATTTTTGACCAGCCTTATCATAGACCTGATGAAAGGCCTGCATGGTTCCATCTTCCCCAAAGGCATTGGTATAGGTCCGAATGGTCGAGCCTCCTTTTTCAACAGCCTGACCCAAAACAGCAATGGTCTGATCATGAATGGCTGTCGCTTCTGCTGCAGTCAAAGTCTGAGAAGGTCTTGCTGGATGAACCTGAGCTCGCCAGAGAACCTCATCCACATAGATATTTCCAAGGCCAGCTACCAAGGTCTGGTCTAATAAGTGGGATTTGATAGGCTTTTTAGACTTAGCGAGGGCATTTTTAAAGACCTGCAAATCAAAATCCTGCTCTCTTGGCTCAGGTCCTAGTTTTTTAGAAATAAAGTAGGCGTCTAAAAGGTCAGGCGCCAAGAGTTCCATAGTACCAAACTTGCGTACATCCTCATAAACAAGCGTGCCACCATCCGCAAACTGGAAGAAAACATGGGCATGTTTGCGTTCAGGTGCTTGGTCTGGATAGTAAAAATACTTGCCCTCCATCCGCAAATGGGAAATCAAGATCTTGTCTGTCAGGTAGAAAAGCAAATATTTTCCACGGCGTCCCATTGACTCGATAATCTGACTAGGCACTTCCTTTCGAAACTCGTCCAAATCTGTCTTAATCATCTTGGGATAACGAATCTCTACACTAGAAATCTTTTTACCCAGAATCAATTTTTCTAAACCACGACGAACGGTTTCAACCTCTGGTAATTCAGGCATAAGTCCTCCTTCTGTAAAAACAAGAAGCAGGCATGTGCCCACCTCTACTTAGTATTCTTTTTCATTATAGCCAAAGTCAGCCAAATCTAGCTTTTTATCACGCCAGTTTTTCTTGACCTTGACCCAGGTTTCTAGGAAGACCTTGTCTCCTAGCATGAGTTCAATATCACGACGGGCCATACTACCAATTTTCTTAAGCATAGCGCCACCTTTACCGATGATAATCCCTTTCTGACTATCGCGCTCCACCATGATGGTTGCACGAATGTGAACCTTGTCTGTTTCTTCGTCTCGTTTCATAGAATCAACCACTACTGCGACAGAATGCGGAATCTCTTCACGCGTTAGGTGCAAGACTTTCTCACGAACCATTTCTGAAACCAAGAAACGTTCTGGATGGTCTGTGATTTGATCAGACGGGAAATACTGGAATCCTTCGTCCAGATTTTCACTCAAAATATCAACTAAACGTGAGACATTATTTCCCTGAAGGGCTGAGATAGGAACGATTTCCTTGAAGTCCATCTGATTACGGAAATCATCAATCTGAGACAAAAGCTGGTCTGGGTGAACCTTGTCAATCTTGTTCACCACCAGAATCACAGGAACCTTGGCAGCCTTGAGACGCTCGATAATCATATCGTCCCCCTTACCACGCGCTTCATCCGCAGGTACCATGAAAAGAACGGTGTCCACTTCACGAAGGGTGCTGTAAGCAGACTCAACCATGAAATCTCCAAGAGCCGTTTTAGGCTTGTGAATCCCTGGCGTGTCGATAAAGACAATTTGCTCCTTATCGGTCGTGTAAATTCCCATGATTTTGTTGCGCGTTGTCTGCGCCTTGTCACTCATGATGGCAATCTTTTGCCCCATGACGTGGTTCAAAAAAGTTGACTTCCCAACATTGGGACGTCCTAAAATGGCTACAAAGCCTGATTTAAAAGTCATAATTTCCTCTTACTGTTTAAAATATTAAATCCCAGATTCGTGGGAGAAAAATCAATGCGCCTGTTAAGGCTGCGAAAAGAGAGACCACTAATACCGCGCCAGCTGCCATATCCTTGGCATTTTTAGCCAGCATGGAAAAGTGATAGCGGCTGGCCAAATCCACCACATTTTCAATAGCAGAGTTGATAATCTCAAACGCTACTA
>CAUTTK010000107.1:0-4268 GCA_963541475.1 uncultured Streptococcus sp.
GATAATTCCATCCCACGCGCCTCCTGAGACATCTTGATAGTAAAGAATTCTTCCTGCAAATCTGGAATATAGCGCAAAGTCAGGCTGACTGAATAGGCAATCTTGTAAGGCACACCAATTTGATTTAAACTGGAAGCAAACTGACTAGGATGGGTTGTCATCAAAAAGATAATAGCCAGAGGAATGGTGCAAAGGTACTTAATAGCTAGATTTAGCAGATAAAAGAGCTCTTGACTGGTCAGAGTGTAGGCACCGATTCCCTGCCAAATCACACTTCTCTCTCCGTAAAGTCCAACCCCATACTCAGGAGAAAAGAGATAGACCATCAAGACGTTTAAAACGGCAAATACCGTCGCAAAAACGGCTACAAAGGAAACATCTTTAAAACGAATTTCTGACAAATAGAGGAGAAAAACCGAAAAGATGGCAATCAAAACAAGGAGTCTAGTATCATAACTAATCATGGCTGCTAAGGATACCAAGATGAAAAAGAGAAGCTTGCCAGCCCCAGATAAACGATGAATTAGGGTATCTTGATGTTGGTAACCGATTAATTTAGCTTGCATCCTTCTCTCCTTTCTTTGTAAAATGCCGTTAAAGCAAGTGGATCCAAATCTAGCTTCTTGGCTAAATTGAAGATAGAAGTTTCTTTTAGATTGGCTTTTACTAACAGCTCAGGATTGCTCAAAAGACTAGCTGGATCAGTATCGGCAATCAATTCCCCATCCACCATGACAAGAGTCCGATCTGAATAATCCAGCATCAATTGCATATCATGAGTAATCATGACAATGGTATGCCCTTTTTGATGCAGTTCTTCGAGAAATTTCATAATCTCAGTATAGTTCTTCTGGTCTTGACCTGCAGTCGGTTCATCTAGGAGGATAATTTCAGCTCCTAAAACCAAAATTGAAGCAATGGTGACACGTTTTTTCTGCCCAAATGACAGGGCAGAAATAGGCCAATTACGGAATTCATAGAGACCACAGATTTTCAAGGTTTCATAGACTCTCTTTTCAATTTCCTTCTCGTCCACACCTCGCAAACGAAGTCCCAGAGCTACCTCATCAAAAATCATGTTGGTCGAAATCATTTGATTGGGATTTTGCAGCACATAGCCTACTCGTTCCGCTCGCTCTGCAACAGAATCTCCTTTGATATCCTGTCCTTCCCAAAGATAGCGACCTTCCGTCTGGATAAAGCTACTTAAGGCCTTGGCTAGGGTTGATTTCCCTGCTCCATTTTTCCCGACAATGGCAATCTTTTCACCCTTTTTAATATCCAAATGTAGGGACTTTAAAATCGGTCTATCATCATAAGAAAACGACACGTCCTCTAGTCTAAAGAGTGACTGCAATTCTGGGGTTTCTTTTGCCAGTTCATTCTGCAACTGAACCTGACCTTTTGAGATAGACAAGTTATCCAGATCTGCTAATTGTTCTTCCTTGGCTAAATCCACACCCAATTGACGAAGAGTGGTTAGATAAAGGGGTTCTCGGATTCCATTTTGGGTCAACAGATTAGTCGCCAGTAACTGGTCAGGGCACCCATTAAAGAGAATACGACCATCGTTTATCAGGACAATCCGATCGACAGGGCGATGTAGAACATCCTCTAAACGGTGCTCGATAATAATAGTCGTCGTCCCCTCCTCCTTATGAATCTGATCAATCAATTCGATAATATCCTGACCTGACTTGGGATCAAGATTGGCGAGTGGCTCATCAAACAAGAGAATCGGACTCTCATCAATCAAGACACCAGCTAGACTAACTCGCTGCTTTTGTCCACCTGACAAATCCTGGGGACGCTGAGACAGTAAAGAAATAAGGTCCAGCTTTTCAGCCCATTTATGAACACGACTTTTCATCTCTTCTAGAGCTGTCACATCATTTTCCAGAGCAAAAGCCAAATCCTCTGCCACAGACAGGCCGATAAACTGTCCATCTGTATCTTGCAAAACTGTACTGACCAGATGAGATTTATCGTAGATGCTCATATCAAAGGCTGCTTGCCCCTTGATCAAAAATTCTCCAGACGGCTGCCCCTTATAAATATTGGGAATAATCCCATTCAAACACTGACCCAAGGTAGACTTGCCTGACCCAGATGGCCCAACAATTAAGACTTTCTCTCCCTTGTAAATGGTCAAGTCCACCCCTTGCAAGGTCGGTTCTTGTTGCGTTTCATACTGGAAAGAGAAATCCTTCCACTCAATTATAGCTTCTTTCATCTTACTCTCTTCATTCGCTTCTTAGACTTCTATTTTATCATAAATCGAACCCTTCTTGCAGTCTCTTCTCTTAAAATCTTAGTGCCAAAAAGATTCCTATCCTAGCTTACTTGCCTAACTAATCTATAAACATCGAAAAAGACTGGTTGCCCAGCCTTCCCCATCATTTTAGTCCTTTTTCAAACTTCCTGAACGAGTCTGTGTACGTGAATAAGCTAGCAAGAGAAGGGTTCCTGCGATAGCTACAGATACCGCATTTGCAAGACCTGCAACAATCCCTTGGGCAAATACTTTTTCTGCCGCTTCTTGATAAATCACAACATCTCCAAGTGGTGCCAATACACCCCAAACAAGAGCATTAGCAACAATCTGAATGAGGTTAAAGAAGACAATATCCTTCACCTCAAAAACACCCTGTGTTACGCGAATGTGTTTTCTAAAGAGTCCTACAGCTAGTCCAAAGAGACCACTCGCAATAATCCAAGTCCACCAAAGGCCGTAACCAGCAAGAGAGTCCTTCACTGCATGCCCAATTAAACCAACAAGAAGTCCCACTAGAGGGCCAAAAATGATAGACAAGAGGCTCTGCACCGCATACTGAAGCTGGATGCTTGTATTTGGAACAGGGGTCGGAATGCTGATCATCCCGATGACAACAAAGAGCGCAGCTCCAACACCGATAGCAACAACTTGTTTAATTGATTGATTTTTCATCTATATTCTCCTATTTTATCCTTCTATTTTCTTTATTTCAATGGTCCAAGATGAACCGACACCCACATTATAGGCCTTGGCAAAGGAACCTTGGTTGATAGCCAGACCTAAGCGATAGAGAGAGTTGATATAGAGGATTGGTTGCCCAATTCTCACATCAGCAAATGATTTGCCATAGACAACCTGATTTTGATAGACCAGCATATCAGCATGATAGATAGTCACTTCAAAACGGTCACCGAATGCTGGTTCCAGCTTGTAAAATTCTTCCCGTGTGATAGAGGTCCAGAGCGAACCAAAACGCACATCCAGAATATCAATGGCTCCCTTCACCAGATGTTCTTCTATGATAGTCTCTACAACTGGAAGCTCCACAATCTGATCCACACTGAGCTCAGGACCCACTTCCTCAAAAGTAATGTGACCGCTAGCCAGTTTAGCACCAGTATAGGCATAAACATCACGGCCGTGGAAAGTATAAGAATGCTCTGTATTTTGACGTCTATTGGCTACTTCAGAAATTTCACGAATAGCTACAATACCAACGTATTTCTTGATAAAGGAAAGAGTCCCATTATCTGGCGTGACAATGTATTGATTTTTTGCAGTCTTGGCAACCACACTCTTACGTTTCGAGCCAACACCTGGATCGACAACCGATACAAAAGTTGTTCCCTCAGGCCAGTAATCCACCGTCTGAAAGAGTCGGTAGCTCCCCTCAAAAATATTATAAGGTGTGATATCGTGCGTCAAGTGATGGATTTTTAAGGTTGGAGACTCTTCTAACGCCACTCCAATCATAGCCGATACCGCACCATCAACCAGACCAAAGTCTGATTGTAATACCAGTAAATTATTATTCATTTTGTCTCCTTGTATATCCTTTATCATACCATATTTCAGAGAAAGGTGCTAATAGCTATTTCAATTGATTAGGGTATAGTTTTACCTTATAGCAAATTTCCTACTAAAAACTCTGGTGATTAGCTAGTAGGTGCATTTTTTCTTGAAAAAAGGTATGATAGTTACATAATGAAGAAGTAGGTTTTATTATGAAAATTATCCTTGTCGGAGGGGGAAAAGTTGGTTTTGCCCTCTGTCGCTCCTTGGTTGCAGAAAAGCATGATGTTTTGCTGATTGAGCAAGACGAAGCCGTCCTCAATCATATTGTCAATCGCTTTGATATCATGGGTATCCTTGGTAACGGCGCCGATTTCACCATCCTTGAGCAAGCCAGTGTTCAGGATTGTGATATCTTTATCGCCTTGACTGAATACGATGAAGTGAACATGATTGCAGCCGTTCTAGCCAAAAAAATGGG
>CAUTTK010000108.1:0-4261 GCA_963541475.1 uncultured Streptococcus sp.
GTCTGCAAATGATTGCACAAGAAATAAGAGAAGCAGTGGCTGAACGCTTTTGGATTCAAGTGAAAAATCATGAATCGGATCAAGAAATTTCGCGTATTTTAGAGCAATATAAAGGCCCAATTCCAGTCATCATCAGGTATGAAGAGGAACAGAAAACCATTGTATCTCCTCATCATTTTGTAGCTAAATCTGATGAATTAGAAGCTCAATTAGATGGAATGGTTATGAAAACGATTTATCGTTAAAATTACGGAAAATAGAAGAATTTTCCAATTAAATGTGGTATAATCAGTAAGAATGTTAAAAGAAAAAGGAGCATAAACCAAATGAAACGTATTGCTGTTTTAACTAGTGGTGGAGACGCCCCTGGTATGAATGCTGCCATCCGTGCAGTTGTTCGTCAAGCAATTTCAGAAGGAATGGAAGTATTTGGTATCTATGATGGATATGCTGGTATGGTTGCTGGTGAAATTCATCCCCTAGATGCAGCTTCAGTAGGAGACATCATTTCTCGTGGTGGTACTTTCCTTCACTCAGCTCGCTACCCAGAGTTCGCTCAACTTGAAGGGCAACTTAAAGGGATTGAGCAATTGAAAAAACACGGGATTGAAGGTGTAGTTGTTATCGGTGGTGACGGATCTTACCACGGTGCTATGCGTTTGACTGAACATGGCTTCCCAGCTATCGGTCTTCCAGGTACAATCGATAACGATATCGTTGGTACTGACTTTACAATCGGTTTTGACACAGCGGTTACAACTGCTATGGATGCTATCGATAAGATTCGTGATACATCATCAAGTCACCGTCGTACTTTTGTTATCGAAGTTATGGGACGTAACGCAGGTGATATCGCTCTTTGGGCAGGTATCGCAACTGGTGCTGATGAGATTATCATCCCTGAAGAAGGCTTCAAGATGGAAGATATCGTAGCAAGTATCAAAGCTGGTTATGAGTGTGGTAAAAAACACAATATCATCGTCTTGGCAGAAGGTGTGATGTCAGCTGCTGAATTTGGTCAAAAACTGAAAGAAGCTGGAGATACAAGCGACCTTCGTGTGACAGAACTTGGACATATTCAACGTGGTGGTTCTCCAACTGCGCGTGACCGTGTTTTAGCATCACGTATGGGTGCCCATGCCGTTAAACTTCTTAAAGAAGGTATCGGTGGCGTTGCGGTTGGTATCCGTAATGAGAAAATGGTTGAAAACCCAATTCTTGGTACTGCAGAAGAAGGGGCATTGTTTAGCTTGACTGCAGATGGTAAGATTGTGGTTAACAATCCACATAAAGCTGACCTTGAACTATCTAGTTTGAATAAGAGCTTGTCATAATTTAAAAATTAGTTAATAAGACCAAAGAGGTCATATATATAAAGGAGTCACAAAAATCATGAACAAACGTGTAAAAATCGTTGCAACTTTAGGTCCTGCGGTAGAAATCCGTGGTGGTAAAAAATTCGGTGATGACGGATACTGGGGTGAAAAACTTGATGTTGAAGCTTCAGCTAAAAACATTGCTAAATTGATTGAAGCTGGTGCTAACACATTCCGTTTCAACTTCTCACACGGTGACCACCAAGAACAAGGTGACCGTATGGCAACTGTTAAACTTGCTGAAAAACTTGCAGGTAAAAAAGTTGGTTTCCTTCTTGATACAAAAGGACCAGAAATCCGTACTGAATTGTTCGAAGGTGAAGCTAAAGAGTATTCATACAAAACTGGTGAAAAAATCCGTGTTGCAACTAAACAAGGAATCAAATCAACTCGTGAAGTGATTGCATTGAACGTTGCTGGTGCTCTTGATATCTATGATGATGTTGAAGTTGGTCGTCAAGTTTTGGTTGACGATGGTAAACTTGGTCTTCGTGTGGTTGCTAAAGATGATGCAACTCGTGAATTTGAAGTTGAAGTTGAAAACGATGGCGTAATCGCTAAACAAAAAGGTGTTAACATCCCTAACACTAAAATTCCTTTCCCAGCTCTTGCTGAACGTGATAACGATGATATCCGCTTCGGTCTTGAACAAGGTATCAACTTCATCGCGATTTCATTCGTACGTACTGCTAAAGACGTAAACGAAGTTCGTGCAATCTGTGAAGAAACTGGAAACGGACATGTTCAATTGTTCGCTAAAATCGAAAACCAACAAGGTATCGACAACTTGGATGAAATCATCGAAGCTGCTGATGGTATCATGATCGCTCGTGGTGACATGGGTATCGAAGTACCATTCGAAATGGTTCCAGTTTATCAAAAAATGATCATCAAGAAAGTCAATGCTGCAGGTAAAGTTGTTATCACTGCAACAAACATGCTTGAAACAATGACTGAAAAACCTCGTGCAACTCGTTCAGAAGTATCAGACGTATTTAACGCTGTTATCGATGGAACTGACGCTACAATGCTTTCAGGTGAGTCTGCAAACGGTAAATACCCACTTGAGTCAGTAACTACAATGGCTACAATCGATAAGAACGCTCAAACTCTTCTTAACGAATACGGACGTTTGAACTCAGATTCATTCGAACGTAACTCTAAGACAGAAGTAATGGCTTCAGCTGTTAAAGATGCTACTAACTCAATGGACATTAAATTGGTTGTAACTCTTACTAAGACAGGTCACACTGCACGTTTGATTTCTAAATACCGTCCAAATGCTGATATCTTGGCGTTGACATTTGACGAATTGACAGAACGTGGATTGATGTTGAACTGGGGTGTTATCCCAATGTTGACAGATGCTCCATCTTCAACTGATGATATGTTCGAAATTGCTGAACGTAAAGCAGTTGAAGCAGGTCTTGTACAATCTGGTGACGATATCGTTATCGTTGCAGGTGTGCCACTTGGAGAAGCTGTTCGTACAAACACAATGCGTATCCGTACAGTACGTTAATTTAATAACAAAAAGCCTATCATATCAAGCTTTCTAGCTTGTGTGATGGGCTCTTTTTTTGTAAAGAGGGTTGAAAAAAGGGGGGCAAAATTTTTACTTGCGATTTAGAATGAAATGAAATAAGAAATGACCAAAACGATTAGGAATCCTAATTAATTTCTAGGAGTATTTTTAGCAATTATAGCGTACTATTCCAGATTCAATATGTTATAAAATGAAGCTATAAAAAAACTGAATTTCAGCAGAAAATGAAATGAATCCTTCTACAATAAAACGCATATTATCAAGGTTTTCTATGCCTGATAATATGCGTTTTCAGATTTTAAAGCCTTTTTGGCTAGTCTATAAAACTATTTAAATTAGTTTTTTGAAGCTGCCTGGAATTCAGGATTTTTCCATGCTTCATCAATGATAGCTTGCAATTCTTTTGCAGATGCTTGCATTTTTTGAGTTTCTGCGTCGTTCAATGGGATGTTTACTGGACGAACGATACCGTGTGCACCAACGATAGCTGGTTGACCGATAAAGACGTTCTCAACACCATATTGACCTTCTTGGAATACAGAAAGTGGAAGTACTGCATTTTCATCATCAAGGATTGCTTTTGTGATACGAGCAAGGGCTACAGCGATACCGTAGTATGTTGCACCTTTTTTGTTAATGATTGAGTAAGCAGCGTCACGAACAGAAATGAAGAGTTCTACAAGGTCAGCTTCATTCAAGTCACGGTTTGCTTGCAACCATTGTTCCAATTTAACACCAGCAACGTTAGCGTGAGACCAAACAGCGAATTCTGAGTCACCGTGTTCACCCATGATGTAGGCATGGACTGAACGAGCGTCAACACCGATTGTTTCAGCAAGGGCTTGACGGAAACGAGCTGAGTCAAGAGAAGTACCAGAACCGATAACGCGTTCTTTAGGGAATCCAGAGAATTTCCAAGTTGAATAAGTCAAGACATCTACTGGGTTAGCAGCAACAAGGAAGATACCATTGAAACCTGAAGCAACGACTTGTTCAACGATTGATTTGTTGATAGCAAGGTTTTTACCTACAAGGTCAAGACGAGTTTCACCTGGTTTTTGAGGAGCACCAGCAGTGATAACAACAAGGTCAGCGTCCGCACAGTCTTCGTACTTAGCAGCGTAGATTTTCTTTGGTGAAGTAAATGCAAGCGCGTGGCTAAGGTCTTCAGCATCACCAACTGCTTTTTCAAACAATTGAGGAATTTCAATAATACCAAGTTCTTGTGCGATTCCTTGAGTAACAAGGGCGAAAGCGTAAGATGAACCTACAGCACCATCACCAACAAGGATAACTTTTTTGTGTTGTTTAGTTGAAGTCATTATTCTAAACATCTCCT
>CAUTTK010000109.1:0-4202 GCA_963541475.1 uncultured Streptococcus sp.
TTCATCTCAACCAAGTAAGGAATGAGTTCATCTTTCAATTGAGCAAAACTATAGGGGCTGCCATCAGTATTTCTCTTCCAAGAGCCAGCATGAGCCTCGTAAATATTGACAGGACGCTCTTCAAAACCCAAGCGTTTTCTACGCGCTAACCAGAGTCCATCCTTCCATTTTTTCTCTGGAATCTCTGTTAAAATCGCTCCAGTACCAGGGCGAGCCTCATATCGAACGGCCAAAGGATCAATCTTCATCAGCTGATGACCATTTGCACGTGTAATATTGTACTTATAAATTTGGCCTTCTTGAGCAAGACTGGTAAAGACTTCCCAGACACCAAATTCATTTCGTTCCATCGGAATTTGATTTTCAACCCAGTTGGTAAAATCCCCTACCAAGTGAACAACCTGAGCATTGGGTGCCCACACACGAAAAGTATAGCCAGACTCTCCATCTTTTTCTTCCCTATGCGCTCCCAGATAATGCTGGAGGTGAAAATTCTCACCTGTCATAAAAGTTTCTAAAGCTTTTTTCTTATCCATACACCCTCCTATCCTTTGTAAGCGTTTTCTATAGATTTATTATACTACCTTTTTAGGGAAGATTCAAGTAAATTACTATATTTGCTAAAAATTCTTTTGAAAGTCTTCAACAAATTCACTGATGTGTTCACTTGTAAATCAAGAAATTTTCAGAAACGCTTTGAAAACGAATTGTTTTTTAACAATACTATCATAAAGTTCGTTATTTTGCTAACAAAAAAATAATTTTAAGTAAAAAAATAAATCAGGAGATGAATTTCCTGATTTTATTGTTTTTAAGAGATAAAGCACTGTAAATGCATTTAAATTGTAAAATTCTACAAAACTTTAAAGACGCTGGCGCTAACGCCACCAACCGTGTCTTTATCAGCTAAATGGCTGTTGGTCACCAAGAGTTCTAGATTTCCAGCATTTTCAAACTGGAAGTCTTGCCCTTTAGCATTAAAGACAACTAATAAGTGTTCTTCCCCATGAATCTCATAGACAATCCAACCACTATGTTCGTGGGCTGAATGAACAAAGACATGATGGTAAATTTCTTCATAAGTAGGGTAAGAAAAGGCACTGGTTTCTGTCTTCAATCGAATCATCTGACGGATAAAGTCAATACTGTCTTGACGCTCATTAAGCAAGTCCCAGTTGACTTGATTCACACTGTCTGGAGCATTATAGCTATTCATAGCACGCTCCCTATCATCATGGGTCAACTCACCATTCTCACCTGTCGCAACTAGTTTGGTACGACCAAATTCTTGACCGATTTCCATAAAGGCCATCCCTTGCATAAGCAGATTCATGGCTGTGGCAGTTTCGACCTTACGCATGATTTGCTCGGAACTTTGGTCTGGATGAAGGGTTGCCAATAAATCGTGAAGATTGTAATTGTCATGGGCCTCTACATAGTTAAGAACTTGGTTTGGATGTGTATAGGTACCTAATTCACGACTTCCTAGAATTGCTTTGGCTAGAATTGGCTCTGTCGCAGCACCGCTGACAAAACCTGACTTGATAGCACCATAAACTTCTCCTCCTTTGACAGCATCACGCTGATTGTCATTAAAGAAACCAATATTTGGCATCTGGTAGGCATTGTCCTTCTTAGCCTTATCATAAGGCGCAAGACCTGTTCCCATATCCCAACCTTCTCCATAGAGGATAATGTTAGGGTCGATTTCATCCAAGCTCTGACGAATCATCTGCATGGTCTTCACATCATGAATTCCCATCAAATCAAAACGGAAACCGTCAATATTGTATTCCTGTACCCAGTATAGGAGGGAATCAATCATATACTTGCGGAACATTTCGTGTTCGCTGGCTGTTTCATTCCCAACACCCGTTCCATTTTGGAAGGTACCGTCTGGATTCATACGATAATAATAATCAGGGACAGTTGTTTGGAAAGGTGCATCAACAACCGAGAAGGTATGGTTATAGACCACATCCATAATGACACCAATACCCGCATCGTGATAAGCTTGAATCATAGTTTTTAAATCACGAATAACCTGAGCTGGATCATCTGGATTTGTTGAAAGGCTGGTCTCTGGTGCGTTATAGTTTTGTGGATCATAACCCCAGTTGTAGGTTACATTCCCATCCGCATCATATTCTTTGTGACGGTCTGCAATTGGTTGCAACTGAACATAATTGTAGCCCAGCTTCTTGATGTAATCAAAAGCAGTTGACTGGCCATACTGGTTAACCGTTCCAGTTTGAGCAGCACCTAAGAAAGTTCCTCGAAGATGTTCATCCACACCTGAGGTCGGTGATTTGGTCAAATCACGAATGTGCATTTCACAAATAACTGCCTTACATGGATTTGCCAAGCGCCAAGTAGCATCAGAACCGTGCTTAACCTCAAAGTTTTCAACTTGCTTTTCTTCATGACTCAGGATAGCTGAACGTTTGCCATCGGGACTGGTCGCAATGGTGTACGGGTCGCGAGTAAGACTTTGATGATGAGGGAATTGGACTTGATACTGATAAGCCTTACCAGTCAAATCTTCCTCAACATCCAAACTCCAAACACCGATTGTATTATCTTTATGATTATAAGAGTAGCTATTGCCTCTCTCCATATCAAAAGTCTTCCAAATAGGAGCATCGTTAGCAGCTGATTCATAAACAACAACCTGTACTTCTGTCGCTGTAGGAGCCCAAAGGGCAAAATGAGCCTGATTATCCTCTACGCGGCAACCCAATTCCCCTTGGTAACCCCAATGATGGTCAAAACTAGCACTGTTAATGGCTTTATCAAAGGCAAAAGGATTTTGATTTTTATAGAAAGGACTGGCAATAGCAGGATTTTCAGAATAATAAATTCTGTCATCCCCTTCCAAAATCCAGACCTCTGTTAAAAGAGGATAGTGATTAAAACGGATAGCATACTCTTTACTAGTTTGGCCTGTGTTAACCACAAAATTCAAGCTTTCTAGGGCATGAGCACTTGGGTGTTCAAAACTAAATAAGGCGCCAAAATAATCTTCTTTGTAGGTCAGCAAATCAATCCGCTGGTCCTGACTTTTTACAAAAGAGCAAGTATCGTATTCTCCATTCTTACGATGGTAATGAATGCGCATAGGGTAGTTAAACATTTTTTATTTTTCCTTTTTACTTCTTGATTTGTTTCTATTTTACTAATAAATTTTTGACCAATTTTGTCACGACTAACAAACATAGCCATATTATCTAAACTCTGATTTTAAACGATTATTACAAGCTTTCTAGCCAAGCTTCATCTCGAACCTCGATACCAAGTTCTTGTGCCTTTTGAAGTTTACTTCCAGCATCTGCTCCTGCAACGACGAGGTCGGTCTTTTTAGAAACACTGCCTGTTACTTTTGCACCCAGACTTTCGAGTTTACTTTTAGCTTCTGAGCGCTTGAGACGTTCCAATTTCCCAGTCAATACAACGGTCAAACCTGACAAGGCCGCATCCGCTACTACTGTCTGACCTTTATAATCCAGATTGACCCCAGCTTCTTTCAATTCTCTGAGGAGAATTTCAGAGCCTTCTGTCGCAAAATATGTCTGAAGACTCTTGGCAATCACACCACCCAGACTCTCAATACTAGCCACTTCCTCTGGATCTGCCTGAGCCAGATTTTCAATCGAGTGAAAATGTTGAAGTAAAAGCTGACTGGCCTTGCTTCCTACATGGCGAATTCCCAAACCAAACAAGAGTTTTTCAGCAGAATTTTCCTTAGATGCTTGAATGGCTTGATACAGTTTAGCAGCAGACTTTTCCTTAACACCCTCTAAAAGGAGGAAATCTTCTTCTTGTAATCGGTAAATATCCGCCACATCATTAACCAGATTAGCAGCAAAGAGTTTTTCGACTACTGACGGACCAAGGCCTGTAATATTCATAGCATCTCGAGAGGCAAAGTGAATCAAACCTTCCATGATTTGAGCAGGACAGCGCGGATTGATACAACGGAGGGCCACTTCATCTTCAAAGTGCAACAAGTCAGAGTCACAACTTGGGCAATTTGTTGGGATATCTAGTTTCTCTTCAGAAACCCGTTTGGACTCTACTACACGTAAAACGGCAGGGATGATGTCGCCAGCCTTATATACGATAACCGTGTCGTCTTTGCGGATATCTTTTTCAGCAATATAATCCACATTGTGCAGAGTTGCACGGCTAACAGTTGTACCAGC
>CAUTTK010000110.1:0-4087 GCA_963541475.1 uncultured Streptococcus sp.
GTTTTTTTAAGTCCTCATTTAAGCGCTTTTATGCTATACTGAAACTAACATGATTCTTGGAGGTTAGAATGAAAAAACTCCCCTTAGTATTTTCTGGTTGTTTGCTCGGTTTAGCAGGAGCTGGGAATCTCGTTTTAGATACGTTGCCAGTTCTGTCACAGGTATTTAGTTTGACTGGTTTGATTTTGTGGATTTACTTTCTAATTCTTCATTTGCTTAATTGGAAAGAAACCAAGCAAGAGTTGACCAAGCCCCCTCTTTTATCAGGAATGGCCACCTTTCCCATGGCTGGGATGATTTTATCGACTTATGTCTTTCGCGTCTTCCCTTATCTTTCTTTGGTTGCTCAAGGACTCTGGTGGTTTTCATTTCTCTTGGATTTGGCCCTGATTGCTGGATTCACCATCAAATTTGCCTGTCCAGGTAAGAGAGTCAGTGCGACTCCAAGCTGGACGGTTCTCTATGTGGGAATAGCAGTGGCAGCCTTGACTTATCCACTGGTAGGTATCATCGAAATTGCCTATGCGACTTTGAGTTTTGGGTTTTTATTGACTTTCTATCTCTATCCCCTTATTTATAGCGATTTAAAGAAACATCCACTCCCTATAGCCATGCTTGGACAGGAAGGAATCTATTGTGCTCCTTTCTCTCTGCTCTTGGCTTCCCTGGTTCGAGTTGGAGGAGAGAGCCTACCGACTTGGCTCTTGATTGCCATGATTTTGGCTTCTCAATCCTTCTTTTTCTTTGTTTTAACTCGTCTATCTAATATTTTAAAACAAGGCTTTCAACCAGCCTTCTCAGCCTTAACCTTTCCAACCATTATCACGGCTACCTCACTTAAGATGGCTCAAGGAATCTTGAAACTTCCATTTCTGGATTATCTGGTAGTGGCAGAAACCGTTATATGCCTAACTATTTTATTCTTTGTATTAGGCGCTTATCTGATTTGGTTACGAAAAAAGGTCTAGCTAGAAATAGCTAAACCTTATTTTTTTATGGTTTGATGACCTCAGCTCCACCCATATATGGACGAAGTGCTTCTGGGATGGTCACAGAACCATCCTCATTTTGATAGTTTTCAAGAATAGCGGCAACTGTACGTCCAACTGCAAGTCCAGAACCGTTCAAGGTGTGAAGGAGTTTCACCTTGCCATCGGCTTCATCACGGTAACGGATTTGGGCACGACGGGCTTGGAAATCTTCTGTGTTTGAACAGCTTGAGATTTCACGGTAATTGTTTTGTGCTGGAATCCATACTTCCAAGTCGTAAGTTTTTGCAGCTGAGAAGCCCATATCTCCAGTAGAGAGAGCAACGACACGGTATGGAAGGTTGAGTTTTTGAAGGATATTTTCAGCGTTGGCTGTCATTTTTTCCAATTCTTCGTAAGATTCTTCTGGTTTGGCAAATTTGACCATTTCAACCTTGTGGAATTGGTGCAAACGAATCAAGCCACGAGTATCACGACCAGCTGAACCAGCCTCAGAACGGAATGATGGACTCATAGCAGTGAAGTAGATTGGCAGGTCTTTACCGTCCAGGATTTCATCGCGGTAGTAGTTTGTTAAAGGAACTTCAGCTGTAGGAATGAGGACGTAATTGCTGTCGCTCAGTTCAAAAGTATCTTCCTTGAATTTTGGATATTGCCCAGTACCAAACATAGAATCGTGGTTAACCATGTAAGGTGTGATGACTTCAGTATAGCCTTCTTTACCATGCTCATCCAACATAAAGTTGTAGATAGCACGTTCCAAACGAGCACCGAGGCCTTTATAGAAGAGGAAGCGAGCACCCGTTACCTTGCCGCCGCGTTCCCAGTCAAGGATACCAAGGTCTTCACCAAGATCCCAGTGAGCTTTAGGTTCGAAGTCAAACTCGCGTGGAGTACCCCAACGGCGAACTTCCACATTGTCATCTTCGTCAGCCCCAACAGGAACGCTGTCAGCTGGAATATTTGGAAGAGTAGTGGTAAATTCTGTCAATTTAGCATCGATTTCTGCCAATTCAGCATCCAAGGCTTTGACCTCAGCAGATAGGTTTTGCATGGCAGCAATCTTGTCATCTGCATTTTCCTTGTTGCGCTTAGCTTGGGCAATCTCAGCTGAAACTGTGTTACGTTCTGCTTTTAAAGTTTCAACCTTGACCAAGATGTCACGACGTTTAGCATCGATTTCTTTCATCTCATTCAAGATAGCAGCATCTACACCACGTGTAGCCAATTTTTCTGCGACAGCATCAAAGTCTGTACGAATACGTTTGATATCTAACATAAGAACTCCTTTATGAAAAAAGCACACCTGACAAAGCGTTGGAGTGACAGGGCCACGGTTCCATCCAACTTCACAGGTGTGCACTTGATTGTTTATGTAATTGTTATTAACGGTAGAATTTCACCTATCCCTCCTATCTGCTCGCAGCATCCGCAGACTTTCTGAAAGAAGAAGATAACCTACTTATCCGTTGTTATGATTATACTAAAGTTTCTACTTTTTTGCAAATAGATTTTTAAATTTTTGACCAATGGTCTGAATCAGGGTAGGAAGTTTGACGACCTTGTCATTACCCAGTTTTTCGCGAGCAATTTTGAGAATAGCACCTGAGTCTTTTGATGCAAAGAGGAATTTTCCTCTGTCTGTAAAGACTTCGAAGTGGCGACTGATTTTGCGACCAGTGACATTGGCTCCAATCTGGTTGATATGGTCCCAAGGAATCTGGATAAATTGTTCGACATTGACATCGGGGTAAAATTCCAGAGCCTGATCTCCGACAAGAAATTTCCCAACTTTTCCAGCTATAGAGAGGTAGGAAGTTCCTGTCGTATTGAGAAGCACTGTTTTGTTAAGAGATTGTGCCATGATTAGTCTTCCTTACTTTCACCGAAAAAGGCATTATAGAGGGCTTTAATTGCTGCTTTTTCTTGATCCTTATTGACAACAAACATGATAGAAACTTCACTAGAACCTTGAGACATCATCTGGATATTGATCTTGTTTTCAGATAGAGCACGTGTAGCAGTAGCAGTTACTCCGATATGACTCTTCATTTTTTCTCCAACAATCATAATGATTGAAAGGTCATGTTCGATTTCTGCATGGTCTACTTCAGCCTTTTGAACCAACTGACGAAGGATTTCTTCTTCCTTGATAGGAGTTAGTTCACGAGAACGGAGAATGATTGAAAGATCGTCGATACCAGTTGGCATATGTTCCCAACCGATGTTGAGGTCTTCAAGGATTTGCAGAACCTTGCGACCAAATCCAATCTCGCGGTTCATGAGGTATTTGGACATGTTGATGCTGACAAAGTCAGAATCACCAGCAATTCCTACAACTGGAAATTCATCACTACTGTGTTTTAGAACGATACGAGTACCTGGATGGTCAGGATTGTTGGTATTCTTGATAACCAGAGGAATTTTTCCACGGTAGGCAGGAAGAAGGGCTTCGTCATGAAGGACTGAGAATCCTGCATAGGCCAACTCACGCATTTCACGGTAGGTCAACTCAGGGATCGAGTGTGGTTGGTGAATAATACCAGGGTGGGCTGCAAAGATACCATCAACATCCGTAAAGTTTTCATAGAGGTCAGCCTTAACCCCTGCAGCAATGATAGAACCTGTAATATCAGAGCCTCCACGTGAGAAGGTACAGATTTGATTTTCCTTAGTAACTCCAAAGAAACCAGGAATAACAAGGACTTCATTTGCATTTGTTAATTCTTCAATCTTGTCGTAACTTGATGGAATGATGCGAGCGTGACCAGGCTCACTTGTGACCACAATCCCAGCTTCTCTAGGGTGCACATAGCGTGCATCAATCCCATTTTGATTAAAGTAGGCAGCGATTAATTTAGCATTGTTGTTTTCACCCGCTGCTAGGAAAGTATCGTAGAGAAATTTATTTTCTTCGATAGGAAGAGTGGCCAAGGCACGAATGCTTTTAGAAATTTTTTCTAGAATAGCTGGCTTTAGTCCCAATTCACTAACCATAGCAGCATAGCGGTCGATAATCCAGCTTTGACTCTTGCTAATATCATTACCAGCAACATAGTCGCGGTAGTATTTAATCAAGGCATCCGTAACCTTAGTAT